>JBGGMQ010000397.1:0-9932 GCA_041287975.1 Verrucomicrobium sp.
CGCTCCACCGTCGGCACCATCACGGAGATCAATGACTACCTGAAGATGCTCTTCCCCCGGCTGGCGGAAGGCGAGTGCCCGGAGTGCCACCGCCCAGTGCGTCCGGAGACGCCTGAGAGCATTCTGAACACCCTGCTTCACGAGCACACCGGGGGCACTGCCTTGCTCCTCTTCGGCGTACCCGTGCCTCCAGACACGGCGGTGGAGGACTTTTTCAGCTTCCTCCAGGCGCAGGGTTACGTGCGGGTGCTCATCTTCGGAGAAGTGATCCGGACGGAGGAGCCGCAGGCCATGAAGGGGCGGAAGCTGCCTGCCGTGGTCCACGTGGTGCAGGATCGTATTGTCCTCGAACCCGCCAACAGACCCCGGCTTACGGAGGCCATCGAGGTGGCCCTCCGCCATGGCAAGGGTCAGGTGAGCATCTCTCTTGTGTCCACTGCCGCTGGCCCAGCCAAGGGCAATGGCTCTCTCCTGAACTTCTCCACCGACTGGCGGTGTGCGGACTGCGACATCCGTCTGCCTCAGCCTACGCCAGGCCTCTTCAGCTTCAACAATCCCATCGGGGCCTGCCCCTCCTGCCGTGGTTTCGGCCGGACGCTGGGGCTGGACATGGGCAAGGCCATGCCAGACGAGACCCTCAGCATCAAAGGCGGGCTGGTGCGGGCTTTCCAGGGTGACACCTACAGCGAGTGCCAGGATGACCTGGAACGCTGCGCGAAGGCTGCGGGTGTCGATATCAAGACGCCCTTCAACGAACTGTCTGCCAAGCAGCAGCGCTGGTTGGTGGAAGGGGAGGGCAGCGATCCCGAGGAGGCTCATCGCAATGGCGAATGGTATGGCGTGCGGGGCTTCTTCAAGTGGCAGGAGAGCCGTGCCTACAAGATGCATGTCCGCGTCTTTCTCAGCCGCTATCGCGCCTACACTGAGTGTGCGGAGTGCGGTGGTGGTCGCTTGAAAAAGGAAGCGGCCTACTTCCGTGTGGGGGGCAAGACCCTTGCGGAATTTTGGAAGCTGCCTGTGAGCGATCTTTCGCCCTTCGTGGACACTTTGCCGATCCAGGAGGGTGACCGTGCGGTGCGCATGCTGCGGGATGAAATCGTCTCCCGTCTCAGTTACATGGAGCGGGCTGGCCTGGGTTACTTGAACCTTGACCGCCAGACACGCACGCTGAGCGGGGGCGAGCTTCAGCGCGTGAACCTGACCACGTGTCTTGGAGCCTCGCTGGTGAACACTCTTTTTGTGCTGGATGAGCCCAGCATCGGGCTGCACCCGCGTGACATTGGCCGTCTCATCGGAGTCATGGAAGGCCTTAGGGATAGAGGAAACACCTTGCTCGTCGTCGAGCATGAAGAGGCGGTGATGCTTGCGGCAGACAATCTGGTCGAGATCGGGCCTGGTCGTGGAGACAAGGGGGGCGATCTCGTGTTTGACGGCCCGCTCAGCGGACTGGAGAACAAAGTGGGCTCCCTCACCGGCGACTACCTGTATGGCCGCAAGAGCGTCCCGCTGCCGAAGAAGCGTCGCCCGTTCAAGAAGGGCAGTGCGCTTAGAATTGTCGGAGCACGGCAGCACAATCTCAAGAACGTCACTGTGGACATCCCGCTGGGAGTCCTGTGCTGCGTCACGGGCGTCAGCGGCAGTGGCAAGAGCACGCTCGTGCATGACGTGCTCTACCGGAATCTTCTGCGTCAGCGTGGCGAGGTTATTGAAGACGAGCCCGGCAAGGTGAAAACCATTGAGGGCAGTGACAAGATTGGTCCCGTGGTGATGGTGGACCAGAGTCCGCTGGCCCGCACCCCGCGCAGCACCCCGGCGGTGTATGTGGGGGCCTTTGACCAGATCCGCCAGCTCTTTGCCGATTCCGAAGATGGGAAGACGGAAGGTGTGACTGCAGGCTTCTTCAGCTTCAACAGCGGCGATGGCCGTTGCGAACGCTGCTGGGGGAACGGGTTCGAGAAGATCGAGATGCAGTTCCTCAGCGACCTGTATGTCACCTGCCCCGAGTGCGAGGGCAAGCGCTACCAGCCTCATGCGCTGCGGCTCAAACTTCGAGGCAAGAACATTCACGAAGTGCTCAACCTGACCGTGGAGGAGGCAGCTGAGTTCTTCGGTGCCATTGACTCGCGCAGGGCTCGGGCCGTGGTCGCTTCCATGAACATGCTGGTGGAGGCAGGTTTGGGCTACTTGCGCCTCGGTCAGCCGCTCAATACCCTGAGCGGTGGGGAAGCCCAGCGTCTCAAGCTCATTGGCCACCTGCTCGACACCGAGCATATCGCGGAAGAGGACAACCCCGCCGGTAAAACTCTCTTCCTGCTGGATGAGCCCACCACGGGGCTTCACTTCGATGACATCGCTCTACTGGTGAAGCTCCTGCAGCGCCTCACTGACGAAGGTCACAGCATCCTCGTCATTGAGCACAATATGGAAGTGATCAAGTGTGCGGACTGGGTCGTGGAGCTGGGGCCAGAGGCTGGCGCTCATGGCGGCGAACTGGTCATTGCCGGCACTCCCGAGCAGGTGGCTGCTTGTGATGCCTCCTGGACGGGCAAGTATCTGCGCGACGTGATTGAAGGCCCCGGAGCCTCCGCCAGGCGGGCGGCCTCGGCAGCCCTGAAGGAGACTTCTCCCGCGTATGGTCGCAGCATTGTCGAGGCAGCGCCGAACACCATCGCCATTCGGGGTGCCCGCGAGCACAACCTCAAGAATTTCAATCTCGACATCCCGCGCGACAAGCTGGTCGTGGTGACCGGGCTCAGCGGTTCAGGGAAATCATCACTGGCATTCGACCTGGTGTTCGCTGAAGGCCAGCGCCGCTTCCTGGACAGCATGTCGGTCTATGCCCGCACCTTTGTGGAGCAGATGGAGAAGCCGGATGTGGATCTCATTTCAGGCGTGCCCCCCACCGTGGCTATCGAGCAGCGGGTCTCCCGCGGCAGTGGCAAGAGCACCGTCGCCACCGTGACGGAGGTGTACCACTTCCTGCGTCTGCTCTATTCGAAAGTGGGCACCCAGTTCTGCCCGAACTGCAACCTGGCAGTGGAGAAGCAGAGCGTCTCTGCCATTGTCCGCACCGTTGAGGAACTCGCCCGGAAGGGGAAGGTGCACATCCTGGCTCCGCTCGTGAAGGCCCGCAAAGGCTTCCACACGGATGTGGCGGAGTTCGCCGCGAAGCAGGGCATCACCACGCTGCTGGTGGACGGGCAGTTCAAAGACACAGCCAATTTCAAACGGCTGGAGCGGTTCAAGGAACACACCATCGATGCGGTGCTGGGCGAGCTGGCAAAGAAGGCCTCGGCCATCTCCCTGCGACCCATGATTGAGAAGGCGCTGAAGATGGGCAAGGGCACGCTGAAGGTGTTGCTGGCAGACAAGAGCGTCCAGATCCTCAATACGGAGATGAGCTGCCCCCAGTGCGGCATGTCCTTTGAGGAGCTGGATCCCCGCCTGTTCTCCTTCAACAGTCCGCATGGCTGGTGCCGTGATTGCCGTGGATTCGGCTACCGTCCGGCCACGGAAAATCTCGACCATCGTCGGGATGATTTCTCCCTGCTCGAGGCGGAGATGGAGGAGGAGCGCAAGTTCGACAGCGGCGAGCACGCGCTGGTGCCCTGTGACTCCTGCCATGGCAGCCGGCTCAACCCAGTGGCCCGCGCGGTCGAGGTCAAAGGCGTGCGTATGGAGCAGATCGTCTGCCTCTCCGCTGAGCGGGCAGGGGAGGTGGCCTCGACGCTGAAGTTCACGGGCGTGCAGTCCGAGATTGCCCGCGACATCATGAAGGAGATTGTCCAGCGTCTCCGCTTTATGGACGAGGTGGGCCTGGGGTATTTGCAGTTGAACCGCAGCGCGGACACCCTCAGCGGTGGTGAGGCGCAGCGCATTCGACTGGCGTCACAGCTCGGCTCGAACCTGCGCGGCGTCCTGTACGTGCTGGATGAGCCCACCATCGGTCTCCATCCGCGTGACAACGAGAACCTGCTGAACACGCTGCTGGCGTTGCGTGACAAGGGCAACTCCCTGCTTGTCGTCGAGCATGACGACGAAACGATGAGGCGGGCGGATGTCGTCATTGACCTTGGGCCGGGCGCGGGTCGTTTCGGCGGCGAAATCACCGCGATGGGCACCATCGCCGATATTCAAAACAACCCGGCCTCTGTCACCGGGCGTGCCCTGCGAGAGGTCATGAAACACCCGCTGCATGGCCAGCGGCGCAAGCTGCCGGCGCGGAATTCACCGCTCGGCTGGTTGCGGCTCAAGGGAGCCAGCGCCCACAATCTGCGTAACGTGGATGTGGCCCTGCCCTTCAGCCGGCTTTCCGTCATCACGGGTGTCAGCGGCAGTGGCAAGAGTTCGCTGATCCGGGGTTGTTTGCACCCCGCCGTGCAGGCTGCGATTGCCAAGACCAAGGCGAAGAAGAACGAGGTGCGCACCTGGAAAGAGGTGCAAAACGCCGACCAGATCGCTGCCGTGTATGAGGTGGACCAGTCACCGATTGGCAAGAGCTCCCGCTCCTGCCCTGCCACCTATGTAGGTGTGCTGGATGACATTCGGAAACTCTTCGCCCAAGTGCCGCTGGCCCGTGCCCGTGGTTATGAAGCAGGCCGCTTCTCCTTCAACACGGAAGGCGGACGCTGCGAGACTTGCCAGGGCAATGGCGAGATCAAGGTGGAGATGAATTTCCTGCCCACCACTCGTGTGCATTGCGAAGTTTGCCATGGTCTTCGCTTCAACGCCGCCACCATGGAGATCGAGTTCAACAGCAAGAACATCGGTGAAGTCCTGCGCATGAGCATCGCGGAGGCGGCGGATTTCTTCAGCAGCATTCCTCGCATTGCCCGCCCGTTGCAACTGCTGGCAGACACGGGTCTGGGTTATCTGCAACTCGGTCAGCCCAGCCCCACGCTCAGCGGGGGTGAAGCCCAGCGGTTGAAGCTTGTCACGGAACTGAATGCCGGTCAGGGGCGTACGGTGACGGAGAAGATGCGCGGTCTGAAGTCAGACAAGCGCAACCTCTACATCATCGAGGAGCCAACCATCGGTCTGCATGCCCATGATGTGCGCCGCCTTATTGAGGTGTTGCACCGTCTGGTGGATGAAGGCCATACCGTGATCGTCATCGAGCATCATCTCGACGTCATCGCCGAGGCGGACTACCTCGTCGACATTGGCCCGGAGGCTGGCGAGCGCGGGGGCAAGGTCATCGCGATCGGTACTCCCGAGGAACTGATCAAGGTGAAGGAAAGCTGGACTGGCAAGTTCCTGAAACCTGTGTTGAATTTGAAGTAGTTCGGCTGTCCCAGCCGGTCAGTATGCCGGAGGGACCGGCCTGCTGAGTCATTGGCGCAATATTGCCGGGACAGCAGGCACACATCGGCAGTCAAATCCTAGCCAGCCCCGCCGACGTTTCCTTCCAGCACAGCCTGCATCTTGATGGCTTCCTCATCGACGATGGCAAGGAATCGGTCACGCAGGGCGGACGTGAATCGGTTGTCGTACAAGGCGAACAATTCGTATCTCACCCCTTTGTCCGCTACCGGGACAGTCACGCAGCCAGGCGAGTCGAACCGTTCGGCGATCTTGGGGATCAAGGCGATGCCGCTGCCTGCCGCCACCATGGTGATGAGGTTGTCGGCGCTCGTTGCGGCATTTCCGAATCGCGGTGTGAAGCCAGCTTTGCGGCAGACTTCCTGGCTCCAAATCCGCTGAGCATCCGTGCCAAACATGAGGATGTGGATGAATGTCTCTCTTTCAAGCTCCGCCAGATTGACGCTTGATCGCTCTGCCAGCGGATGCCCGGTGGACATGACGATCACCAAGGGGCTGAGCAGGATTCTTTTTGCCGTGAGCTGTTTGCCCTCGGCCAGTCGGGGAAAAGGGTCCGGCACAAAGCCCAGGTGCACCCGGCCGGCATTCACCTGAGAAAGCTGCTCCGAGGCAGCGAGTTCGGTCACGATTACCTTGGCACCGGGGAGATCCGCGTGAAGCCGGGTCAGGCAGGCGGGCAGGAAACTGAAGGTGAGGGGACCCATGGAGGCCACGCGAAGTTCGCCCGACTTTCCTTCTGCGGCTTCTTTGGCGCGTGCCACGGCCTTTTCCGCCCGGGCGAGGACCTGTCGTGCCTCTTTCAAAAACACAGCCCCCGCATCCGTCAGCGCCACCCGGTTTCGATCCCGTTCCAGCAGTCGTAGACCGAGTTCATCCTCCAGGCTGCGCACCTGGGCGCTCAAGGATGGCTGAGCCAGCCGGAGCTTCGTCGCTGCACGACTGAAACTCAGGGATTCCGCGACGGCTACAAAGTACCGCAAATGCCGCAACTCCATGCGGTGAGCTTATAGGAATTTCCTATCAGGCGCAAAGGAAACAAGTCATGTCTTCCAGTGGAAATGGGAGGACGTTTCAAACGCAATCCACACCCCATTTCACCATGAGCACACGTGCCCTTTCCCTAAATGAGCTTCCCAAGACCGGGTTCCACCCGGGGCCGAACGGTGCTCCGGCACCTGCAACTGTTCCGGCATCGCCGCAGCTGACCCCTACTCCATCGGAGCAGAAGCCATTAGCTCCCGCCAAAAAACACAAGGCCCTTCTTCTCATCGTGCCCTTGGTGCTCGCCCTCGGCACCGCCGTGGGATTTTGGCTGCACTATGCCGCCCAGTTTGAGTCCACGGACAACGCCTTCATCGAGGCTGACGTGCACCCCATCAGCAGCCGCATCGCGGGCAACATCCAGGAAGTTCTCGTGGAGGACAATCAGTCAGTCACGGCTGGCCAGCCCGTGGCTATGCTCGATCCTCGCGACTACCAGATGAAGCTGCAGGCAGCCCAAACCGCGTTGGAGCAAGTCATTGCTCAGGTCCCTCAGGCGGAGGCTGCTCTGGCCCAAGCTGAGGCAAGCCGTGCCCAGTCCGTTGCCCAAGTTGAGGCCAGTGCTGCCCAGTTGGAAAAGGCTCGCCTTGATTTTGAGCGCGCTCAAAAGCTCCGCAATCTGGCGGGCAAGGCGATATCGGAACAGGACTTCGATTCCACCAAGGCCGCCTACGCCGCAGCTCAGGCGTCGCATTCGGCCGCGAAAGCGGCAGAAGCCGCAGGCGAAGCGGGAGTAAAGACCGCCGAAGCGAATCTGGGTGTGGCCAAAGCGGGCCAGCATCATGCCCAGGCTGCTGTGGATGATGCCACCCTGCAGCTCTCTTACACCACCCTCCGCGCTCCTTCCGACGGACGTATCGGCAAGCGCACCCTCCAGGTCGGCCAGCAGGTTCAGGCAGGTCAGGCTCTCCTCGCTGTGGTGTCTCCCGAGCATTGGCTGGTGGCCAACTTCAAAGAAAACCAGCTCTCAGCCATGCAACCCGGCCAGCCAGTACAGATCACCATCGACGCCATCAAAGGCCGCCACTTTCTGGGTCGCCTCGACAGCTTCGCCCCCGGCACCGGTGCCAAGTTCAGCCTCCTGCCTCCCGACAACGCCACGGGCAACTTCACCAAGATCGTCCAGCGAGTGCCGGTGAAGATCTACTTCGATGACAACGCCGACCTCCAAGCCGCCCAAGGCCGCATCTCCCCCGGCCTCTCCGCCATCGCCACCGTGAAGATCAAATAGCAGTCGGTTTCGAGTGCCGTCGGGTGCTGAAAACTTGAAATTTGAAACTGAAAACTTCAATTCCATGAACCCTGGATCATCATTCCGCAACTGGATTGCCGTCTTGGGTGCCTTGCTGGGCGCGTTCATGGCGGTGCTTGACATTCAGATCTCGAACTCGTCCCTCCAGAACATCACCGGCGGTATTGGTGCCACGCTGGACGAGGGCTCATGGATCTCCATCGCCTACCTGGTGCCGGAGATCATTGTCATTCCCATGTGTGGCTGGCTGGCGGAGGTGTTTGGCCTGCGGCGCTATCTCTTGTGGAACAGCGCCCTCTTCCTGGTGTTCTCCATGTGCTGTGGTTTTGCCTGGAACCTGGAGAGCATGATTGCCTTCCGCGCCCTGCAGGGCTTCACTGGCGGCGCGCTCATTCCCATGGCTTCCACCATGGTGATGCTGCGTCTTCCTGCCGACAAGCAGTCCGTGGGCTTCGCTCTCTTCGGGCTTTCTGCCATGTTCGCCCCTGCCATCGGTCCCAGCATCGGTGGCTGGATCACAGAGAACTACTCCTGGCCTTGGATCTTCTATCTCAACCTGATTCCCGGCATCATCCTTATCTCCGCCATCGCCTATGGTTTGGATTCCTCGCCGGCAAAGCTCTCCATGCTCAAGAAAGGCGACTGGTGGGGCATCGCTTTCATGGCGGTGGGCCTTGGATCTCTCACCGTCTTTCTTGAAGAAGGCACGCGTGAGGACTGGTTCGGCTCGGAGTACATCACCGTCCTCGCCATCATTGCCGCCATCACCCTCCCCACTTTCATCATCCTCTCACTGATGCGGAGAAAGGTGACTCCCGTGGTAAACCTGCACCTGTTTGCGCGGAGGAACTTCCTCCTTGGATGCATCGTGAATCTCGTGGTCGGCCTCTGCCTCTACGGCATGATGTACCTGCTGCCATTGTACCTGGCGCAGATTCAAGGGTATAACGCCCTCGAGATCGGCCGCACGCTCATGTGGGTGGGCCTGCCCCAGCTCGTCGTCATGCCCTTCATCCCCAAGATCGTCCAGTGGGTGGACAAGCGCGTCGTCGTGGCCTTCGGGCTCGGCATGTTTGGGTTGAGCGCCTTTCTCATGAGCTGCATGAGCGCCGATACAGCGCATGATCAACTGGTCATCCCGCAGATCATCCGCGCCATCGGTCTCACCTGCACCATCATCCCGCTCTCCCTCATCACCACCGGCGGCACAGAGTCGTCTCAGGCCGCGAGTGCCTCAGGTTTGTTCAACATGCTGAGGAACCTTGGCGGGTCCATCGGCATCGCCCTGCTCTCCGCCTTGCTCACCCAGCGCGAGCACTTCCATTCTCATCACCTGGGGGAGGCGATCAGCCTGTACAATCCCCTCACCACGGAGCGTCTCACCACCATGGCTCAAAATTTCATGAACCAGGGTCTGGATGCCGTCACTGCCCAGTCTCGCGCCGTGGCCATGCTCGACCTCACCGTCCGCAAGCAGTCCTATGTCATGGCCTACAATGACAGTTTCCACATCGCAGCCCTGCTCCTCTTCGCCATGATTCCGCTGATCTTCCTCACCCTCAAAGCTTCCGGCCCCGCTCCCGCTGGCGCGCACTGACGAGGCGGGCTGCGCTGGTTGAGATGGCGCAAGCGCCTGTTGAGACGCACCCGGGTGGGGCTGCTGGTTGAGGGGGCCGCAAGCGGCCTGTTGAGACGCTTCGCTGGTTGAGGCGGGCTTCGCCCGAGGAGGGGCGAGTTATTCATAGTACCCAGCGGAGAGGGTTGGAGTACCGATCCCGCGTGCGGGATCGGCCTCAGGCTCGCCAGGACGAAAGACATCGTCAACGTATGCGGCATCGCAAATTCACGCAGCATGGAGCCAGACCCAAACTCCACACCACTCTTCCAACACCCAGACCTCAATCAAGTTTTCAGTCTTTCGTCTTCCAGTCTTCTGTCTCCCGCGCAGCGGGTCGGGCTACGGCTTCTTCTTTTCAGGTGCCTTCGCTTCCGTGGCTTTGGCCTTCGCTTCAGCAGCCTTTTCTTCCTTCTGCTTCACGCCCACGTTGATTTTCAAAACCTCGTCATCGCCCTTCTCCGTCTTCTTCACCAGTCCACCCACCCAGTGGCCAGGCTTCACATCGCTGGCTTTGGCGGCCTTCTCGTCGTTCACGATTTCCGTCTCCTTGCCGATGAAAAAGTTTCGATTGGGTTTGTCCACTCCACCCTTGATAACCAGGGTTGTGGAGTTGATGGACACGACTTCGCCATAGAGCGGGTAGGTGTCCCTTTTGGGTTTGGCCTCCGCGCCCTTGGCCTCGGCAGGTGCGGGTTTTGT
>JBGGMQ010000398.1:0-10832 GCA_041287975.1 Verrucomicrobium sp.
ATGCCGGTGGTTTCCAACCTGGTCCGCAAGTCGGCCGCTGCCGTCAGTTTCCGCTGCCTCGCCATGCTCCTGGAGGCCAATGTCCGGCTCTCGAGCGCCCTCGCCATCACTGCGGAGGCTTCCTGGCACTGGCACTACCGCGCCTTCTTTGAGAAGCTCTCCGATCACATCAATGTGGGTCGGACCATGCATGAGGCGTTTCTCATCGAGTCACACTGGCTCGGCGAAGACGGACGCAGCATCTGCGGTCTCATCGAGCTGGCCTCCGAGACCGGCGCCGGTACGGAGATGCTCAATGAAATCGCCGACGACTATGAGGACGACTTGGACGGTCTCGCCAACCAGATCGACAAGCTGATTGAGCCCTTCACCATCGTCATCCTGGGCCTCATGGTGGGCTTTCTCGTGTATGCGATTTACGGCCCCATCTTCAGCCTCGGGGATGCCATTCTGCCAGGAAAGAAGTGATTTGAGTCGCAATTCATGACATCAGGCAATCCAAAATTGATAATATTCCCTCGATTTTAGCAGAATTTGTAAAAGGCATAATTTCGAGTTGACGCTAATATCAAAGTGTACATATTTTCCATTGTTACCATAGAATCAGAACTTCTCTGCTCTTGTGACAGCCCAATCAGTAGCTCCATAAAACTAAACTCATCGACATCCCTCCCAACATGAAGAACACCACCCTCAAGAACAGCATCGCCAAAGGATTCAGCCTTATCGAAATGCTCGTCGTGATCGCCGTCATCGGCGTGATTGCTGCCATCGCCATCCCTAGCATCAGCGGTATCGGCGACGCTGCTGACAAGGGCAAGAATCAGCGCAACGCCCAGAACATCATCTCCGTCTATCAGGCCGGCGTCGCTGCTGGTGCTGCCTGGGGAGAACCCGCAGACGCAGAAGATGTAGTCAAAAAGGTCGCTGCTGGCACCAAGGTCACAGGCGGGGCTTTCGACGGAAAGGCTTTCCAAGTTCCAGGCATCACTGAAGCAGCTGACGTGACCGCCACGGCAAAATACATCGCCAAGGACACAACCACTGGCCAGTGGAGCTACATCAAGGACGCGAAGTAATCCTGAAACAGGATCAACTCCACGCCCGGTGCGGGCCCGGCGGTCACAGCCTCCGGGCCCGCCTGTACCACGGAAAGGACTCCGCCATCTGCCGTCATGAACTCAACTCTGCCCTACCGGCACTCAAGAGCGTTCACCCTCGTGGAAGCCCTGGTGACCATCGCCATCCTTTCCATCATGGCCGGGGTGTTGATCAGTGCCTTCTCCAGCGCCACAACGGATTCCAGTCGCATGATCGCCCGCCAGCAGCAGGCCGCCATTCAGAGTGCCTTGAATGCCTGGGTCAACGGCGATTCCAACCGTGTCAATGTCATCAATACCACTACCGGTGCCAGCAAGCTCCGGACGATTGAAGAGATCCGGACCGACTACAACAGCCGCGTGACCTCCCTGGCACGGTTGAATTTGATCGCTGCCTACCTGGACGACCCAACGAAGAACCACTTTTTCAACAGCACGAAAAATGCTGACCAGATTCGAAGCGATGCCCTGACAGCGACCCGTCAATTCATCACCCTGCCTACCTGGGCATCCGGCAACTACCCCCAAGTCCTTCTCACTGCGGATTAGACACCTCTGGACTCATGCACCCCAAAATTTCTCCCAGACACGTCACGGCATTCTCCTTGGTGGAAATGCTCGCCGCCGTTGCCATCATCGGCATCATCTCCTTCCTGGCGATTCCCAACCTCGTCAAAATGCGTTCCGACAGCGAGCGCAACATCGCCATCGCCCGGGCAGAAGCCATCAACATGGGCTTGGCCACTTTTATCCAGGTTCGCGGACGATCCCTGGCCGCCAGTGACTGGGCCGCCTCCACGACCGACCAGCTCAAGTACGCAAAGGTCGCTCCTTACATCTCCTTCTCGGAACTTAACCTGACGGACTTCATGCCCAACGGCTACAACATCGTCTTCAAAACGATTGACCCACTCCAGAAAGTGACCCTGAGACAGGGCACAACCCAGATCTACTACTGATCAAATCCACCTGCAATGGACATGAAGGGAACACGGACATTGCCATACGCGCACGCCAGCCGGCAACGGGCGGGTTTTTCGTTGACGGAAGTGATCGTGGTGGTGGCCGTGATTGGCATCATCGCCATGATCGCCATCCCCAGATTTGCCAACCTGACCCCCTCCGCGAAGGCCGTGATCGCGACGAACGCCATGGAGACGCTGAACACCGCGGTGCACCGGTTCAACATGAGCAACTACGAGTTGCTCTTCAACGCCGTGGCCCCTTCCGGCCAGGATGAAATGCTGATCTTGCGCACCATTCAGTATCGCAATCCCGACAATCCCAAACCGGGCTCTCCCTACATGCGCAACGACTGGAATCCTGCCATCTCCAGCAGCTCCGACGACTACCGCCTCATGTGGACCGGCTCTCTCTATAAGATGGTACCTCCTGGGGAGGTTGGGACAGGGCTGAAAGTGATGTTCGACGCCTCCGACCTGGGCACCGCATTTGTCTTCCCGCCAAACTTCACCATGGCAGGAAGATAGCCTCAGTTTTACCACCCTTTCACCCAAGCAATTCACCGGCTCATGTCTGTTGCCCCCGCCTCCCCGCCACTGGCCTTCGCCACGACTGGCACCCCACCGCGTGCGGAAGCGGCACCTGTAAAAGAGACTCTGGTCATGTCCCTGGAAGGGGTCGCCCTCCAGCATGGGCTGGTGCCCGTGAACCTGCTGCGGGATGGCACGCCCCCGGATGCAGAGCGGCTCCTGCGCAAGCTGGGCCGCATGCCTCACACGGCGGATCCCTGGCTCCCTGTCGCCACCCTGGGCCCGTTGCTCGTCATGGCGCACTTCAACCCTAAGGCGACCGACTTCTGGGGCGTGCCCTACGCGCTCGTCGTCCGGGTTCTCATCTCCAAAGACCAGTACGGCAAGACACGGCAGGACTTCGCCACCCGTTGTCAGCAGAATCCCCTGGCTCAGGACAACATGCTGGAACAGCTTTCCGTGCCCCGCCTGGCCGATGGCGGCCTGGACGGAGCCTTCGAGTGGCTGCTGAGGCACTACCCCTACGACTCCTCGGACAAAAGCCGGCTGCGCAGTTTCCACATGGCCCTGCGCGAGAAAAAACCTGAGCTCACCGTTTCAGACTACAACAGTCTGCAGCGCAATCTTGGTGTGGCCCTGCGTCACCTCACCAGCGAAAGCAAGGCCCTGGTCTACAACGCCCAGGAGGCCCCCCGCCAGCAGTTGTTTCCCCATGCCCTTCTGGAGCGGTTCAACGTCTACCCGCTCTACACAGGGCGCAACTGCATCTACCTGCTCAGCGAATCGCCGGACAACTATGCCTTTGAAGACGAGTGGCTCTCCCTCGGCAATGAAGTGGGCAAAATCATTCCAGTGCTGGCCGATGCCGCCGGCATCCGCGACACGATTGGCCGGGCCGCCGCGAACTTCGACGCCAGCTCCGTCTCGAAGGTGGAGGACAAGGGGTTTGCCGAAAGGGAGGAACCGGACCTCGTGGACATCAGCGCCGAGGACATGGCGCGCGTCAATCCACAGAACCCCAACCATACCGCAGAGGAGCTCATGCACTGGGCACTCTTCACCTCCATCCGCTGCCGGGCCAGTGACCTTCACATTGAAAAGTTTCACAATGTGACTCGCTTCCGCGCCCGCATCGACGGCAGTCTCAAGGTGATCCTCACGGCACCGGAGGAACTGCTCTCCCGGTTTGTCGCGCTGGTGAAGAACTACTCCAACATGAGCCAGACGCGCCAGGAGGCACAGGACGGCCGGTTCGCCATGCGCCTCGGTAGAAGGCGCCTCGACGTGCGTGTCGCCGCCGTCCCCACCCGGCGGGATTTCCAGAAGGTGATCATGCGCTTCCTCGACAAGCAGGATGGCGTGCGGCACCTGAGCGACTTCAACCTGAGCCAGCGCCAGCTCGACATCTTCACCCGCGTCATGCAACGGGACCAGGGTCTCGTGCTCGTCACCGGGCCTACGGGTTCAGGAAAAACTACCACGCTCTACGCCCTGCTCAACAGCGTGAATGAGGTGGATGTGAACATCCAGACCATCGAAGATCCCATCGAATACGAAGTGGAGGGCATCAACCAAACCCAGACCAACCCGGTCTACGGCCTGGACTTCGCCAACGGGCTGCGTGCCCTGCTGCGTGCCGACCCGGACATCATCCTCATCGGTGAGTCCCGTGACAAAGAGACTGCCCAGTCTGCGGTCAATGCCTCCCTCACGGGTCACCTTGTGCTGACCACCCTGCACGCCAACGACTCCCTTCGCGCCGTTTCGCGTCTGCTTTCCATGGGTGTGGAAAAATATCTCCTCGCGGACTCACTCGCCCTGAGCCAGGCCCAGCGCCTCGTCCGGCGGCTCTGTGGCTACTGCAAGCGTCCTGTCGCTGCTGCCGTGGAGGTTCAGGAACATCTCTTCAAGCAGGGTGCCATCACCCATGCGTTGACCCAGCCCGTTTATGAGAAAGTTGGCTGCGACGAATGCCACGGCACAGGCTATAGTGGACGGCTTGCCCTGATGGAACTGTGTGAAGTAGACGACGAAATGCGCGATCTCGTGGAGCAGGCGGCTCCGCTCTCCGCACTTCGCAGCGTGGCCATGGGTCACGGCTTCCGCTCCCTTTATCAGGAGGGTCTCCAGCAGTTCATGTCCGGAAACACCACTCTCGAAGAAATTCGCTGTCTTTCCTATGCCGCCATTTAGTCTTCCCAACACTCACGCACATGAATCCTGCCAGTCCCCTTCCTGACGAAATGGAGCCCGTCGCCCACATGCACGCGTTCAAAGGACGCATCCTGCTCGTGGATGACGAGCCCGTACTGCGAGCTCTGGCCAGCACCATTCTCACTTCTCAGAAATGGGATGTACTCAGCGCCAGCAGCGCCGAAGAAGCAGAGCAATTGCTGAAATACTGCACCACCCATCAGACCAAGGTGGATCTGGCGATCCTCGATCTGGTGCTGCCCGGCGGCATGTCTGGCATGGAAGCCCTGGATGCCTTCCGCAAGATTCAGCCTGACCTGCCCATCATCGCCTGCAGCGGCTTCCTCGCTGATGCCGAGAGCGTTGAGAGTTGCCTGCGCATGGGCTTCAATGAAGTGCTCGCCAAACCGTACAGCCCCCGCGTTCTAGCAGACATGGTGACCCGCCTGCTGCCGAATGCCATTGTCTTTCCGGAGTCAGTCCAAGTCTAACCAAGTGCCGCCCGCTTCCCCCCTTCGTTTGTTCCACCGTCATGGCTCCGCGCATCAAAGCCCTCCTGCTCAGCACCCGGTTGTTTTTCATCACTTTGGTGGCCCTCCTTCTGGCGGTGGCAGCAGCAGGCGCCAGCTTCATCTGGCATGAGGTGGATTCAGCCCGCTCCTCCCAGCGCTCGTACCTTCTCAGTCTCGCCTTCAGCGGGGCTTCGCAAGCGAACCGTCACTTCAGCAGTGACCCCGGTGCCACCATCCCTGCATCCCTGGAGGAGGATCTGCGCCGTGAACTGAAAGCCCTGGATGGACCTCATGCACTGACCAGACTCAACACTCGTGTTGAGGTGTTCCGCAACGTTGACTCCGGCAACCAGTTCTCCCAGGCCGCCAGCTTCATGCTCGATGGCACAAGCCAGGCCGCAACTGCCTCAGCCACCGGATTTGGAATCGCAGAGTCGACCGCCCTTGCGACCTCCGGTCTTCCCTACCAAGCCTCCTCGCGCTCCTTCAATAGCGAGCCCGGCCGCAGGTCCACGGCCGACTGGGTCGTGGCCGCCGCTCCTGTCACCCGTGCCGATGGCAGCCTGGCCGGCTCGGTCGTCGTGCAGCAGCCCGTCTACAGCCTGAAGCACCTCCTCGCCTCCCCGCAAATGCTGGGCTTGCTCGCCATCGCAGGCGGCGCGGGCCTGGTCCCCGGACTCATTATTTCCTTGTACGCAGGACGCCGCATTGGGCGCAGCGTGCGCGACCTCACCGACGGTCTCCTCGCCCTCCGCCAGGGCATGCTCACCCATCGCCTCCCGCAGAGAGGCGTCAATGAAATCGCCGAGGCCCTCCAGGTCTTCAATGACACCGTCGAGCACCTTCAACACGAAGACGCCCGCAAGCAGAAAGTCATCAGCGACTCCCTCGCTGCCAGGAGGTTGGCGGAGTCCGGCATGGCCGCCAAGTCCGATTTCCTGGCAAACATGAGCCACGAAATCCGCACTCCCATGAACGGGATCATCGGCACCACCTCCCTGCTTCTGGACTCCCGTCTGGACTCCGAGCAGATGGAGCTCGTCCGCATGATCCGCACCAGCGGCGAAAGCCTCCTCCACCTCATCAACGACATCCTGGACTTCTCCAAGCTGGAGTCCGCCCGCATGGTCCTGGAACGCCTTCCCGTCAGCCTCGAAAGGTTATTTCACGAAACTATGGGCATCTTTGCTTTCAAGGCGGCCGAAAAAGGCGTGGAACTTAACTATCACGTCAGCGAAAATATTCCCCGCCACATCTCAGGTGACTTCCAGCGCCTCAAACAGGTTTTGGTCAACCTCGTCGCCAACGCAGTCAAGTTCACCGAACGGGGCGAGATCCTCGTGGTCGCCCAACCCATTGTCCGTCGCATGCCTGATGGCAGCGAGATGACCATGCTCCAGATCTCCGTACGCGACAGCGGCATCGGCATCTCCAAGGACAAGCTCCCTCTCCTCTTCCAAGCCTTCACCCAGGCCGACACCTCCACCACCCGCAAGTACGGCGGCACCGGCCTCGGCCTCGCCATCTGCCGCAAGCTCTGCCGCCTCATGGGTGGGGACATCAGCGTCACCAGCGAACTCGGAGGCGGCTCCAACTTCTTCTTCGAAGTGCCCATGGCCGCGGCGCAGGACGACACCGAGAGCCTTGATGAAGAGACCCGTTGGGTCCACAACCTCCGCGGCCGCCAGGTGCTTGTTCTTTCCCAGAACCAGACCACCACCAGCATCATCAGCCACAGCTGCCGCCTCTTCGGCATGACCGCCCAGACCCGCGCCCTGGACCCGATGAGCAACATCGATGACCTCCTGGCCAGTGCGCCCCCGCTCATCATCCTGGACCTCGCCACCCCTGTGCGGGTGCTCGTCGAGCGCATCGCCCAACGGGCAGGCAGCATGGGCATCAGCATTCTCGGTCTGATCTCACTTGGACACGAGCAGGTGAAGCAGACGCTTCAAGTTTCCGCCGGACCCCGCTCCCTGTTCATTCACAAACCTGCCGGACGCCGTGAACTGCTCAAAGGCCTCGCCCAGGTGACAAGCATTACCACGAAACCTGCCCTGCCCGCAGCGCCAGAAGGCAAACCACCAGTAGAGCAGCAGACCTTTGCCGAGGAACACCCCGCCCGCATCCTGCTGGTGGAAGACCAGCCCATGAACCAGAAGCTGGCCAAGATGATGCTCAACAAACTGGGCTATCTGAATGTGGACGTCGCAGAGAATGGCCGCGAAGCCGTCGACATGGTGGTCGACACCAACTACGACCTGGTCTTTATGGATTTGCAAATGCCCGTCCTGGGCGGCGAAGATGCCACCAAGGAGATCCGCGCCAGCTTCGAAGTAAAACGCCAGCCCGTGATCGTCGCCATGACCGGCCACACGCTCAGCGGCGTAAAAGAGTCCTGCATGGAAGCCGGCATGAACGGATTCCTCTGCAAGCCCGTCAGCCTCGAGGACCTGCGCAACGCCATCGCCGGCAATCTCGAGTCCGGGATGGCGCTGAGGAGTTGAGGGGCTTCAAAAATCGCAGCGATCTTGAAGCTGGCCCAGCTTGCTGTATGCTCATCTTCGTATGAAGACCACCTTGGACCTTCCTGATGATCTTTTGATTGGGACTGAGGAGTTCGAATTAACTCTCTTCGAGATTGGAGAACATGGATTTCTTCAACTTAAGAAATGTGGAGCCGAGGTCACGACTGAGATCATCGAAAAAATTCGCGAAGAAGAGGGAGTTTGATCGATGCTTGCAGTCGAGATCATGATGTCGCTCACCACTCCCTCGCTGCTGTTTCCGGCTATATCGTTGTTGCTGCTGGCCTATACGAACCGGTTCCTGGGACTGGCGTCGGTGGTGCGGGCGCTGCATGCGAGTTACAAATCTTCAGCGGACCCGGTGTACTTGAAGCAGATTCAGAATCTGCGGCGGCGGATCCTGTTGATTCGGAACATGCAGTTCTTCGGGGTGTTGAGCATCCTCTTGTGCACGATCTGCATGTTCGTGCTTTTCGTAGGCTGGGACATGGCGGGCAAGGTGTTGTTTGGAGCCAGTCTGACGAGCATGATTGCTTCGCTGGTGCTGTCCTTGGTGGAGATTCAGATGTCTGTAGGTGCCCTGGACCACCAGTTGAAGGATTTGGAGGAGAATTGCGAGGACTCGTGAAGTGACGATCGCTGGAGATGTGGTAGAGCTTGCGCGGCAGGCTTACTGTCCCCTCCATCCATGAAGCGCATTCTCCTGATTTTCGCCCATCCCGCGCCACGGCGGTCGCGGATCAACAGACGGCTGCTGGCAGCGGTGCGAGGCATGGAGGGCGTGACAGTGCACGACCTGTACGAGGAGTACCCGGACTTCTACATCAACGTAGAGCGGGAGCAGGCACTGCTGACGGAGCACGATGTGGTCTTGTTTCAGCATCCGTTCTACTGGTACTCGACCCCGGCACTGGTGAAGCAATGGGAGGATCTCGTGCTGGAGCACGGGTTTGCCTATGGCGAGAAAGGCCGGGCCCTTGAGGGCAAACTCTGGCTGCAGGCGATCACCACGGGCGGGACCAAGGACGCGTATTGCTCTCAAGGATACAACCGGTTTTCTGTGCGCCAGCTCCTGGCTCCGATGGAGCAGACGGCCCATTTGTGCCGCATGACTTTCCTGCCGCCCTTCGTGGTGCACGGCACCTTTGAGCTTCAAGAGGAGGAGCTGGATCAGCAGGCCCACCACTACCGGCAGGTGCTGGAGCATCTGCAAAGTGATTCCTTCCAACTGCGACGCACCCTGGCGCAGGAGACGCTGAATGAACTGGTGCCGCTCAGGACCACAGCCGCCGCGTAGACTTCATCCTTCCCCCCTTTTCAAATGCACCTCGACTCCTTCCTGGCTCAGGCCTTTGTCTATCTCTGTGCGGCGGTACTTGCAGTTCCTGTGGCCAAGCGACTGGGGCTGGGCTCAGTGCTGGGATACCTGATTGCCGGTGTGCTGATCGGGCCTTGGGTGCTGAAATTCGTCGGCAAAGAAGGTGACAGTGTGATGCACTTTGCCGAGTTCGGCGTCGTCATGATGCTGTTCGTCATCGGTCTGGAACTGAAGCCCCGGCTGTTGTGGCGGTTGCGAGGTCCCATCCTGGGCATGGGCGGCGTTCAGGTGGCAGCTACGGCTTTGATCATTGGCGCGGCGAGCATTGGCATTGGGGTGCACTGGAAGCAAGGGCTGGCCATTGGCCTGATCCTGGCCATGTCCTCGACGGCCATCGTGTTACAGTCTCTTGCCGAGAAAGGGCAGATGAAGTCTGAAGCGGGACGGTCCAGTTTTGCCGTGCTTCTTTTCCAGGACATCGCGGTCATTCCCATTCTGGCGGTCCTGCCCCTGCTGGCGATGGCTGGGGCGGCACCTGCTACTGGTGGAGGTGATCATGGGCATGGACACGCGGCTGCGGAGATTGCGGGCTGGCATCAAGCGCTGCTGACGGTGGGTGCGGTGGCATTGATCGTGGGCGGCGGCCGGTTCTTGATTGGCCCGATCTTTCGGTTCGTGGCGGCAACCAAGCTGCGGGAAATATTCACGGCCACGGCGCTGCTGCTGGTGATCGGGATCGCCCTGTTGATGCAAAGCGTGGGACTTAGCCCGGCACTGGGTACTTTCCTGGCGGGCGTGGTGCTGGCGGAAAGCGAATTCCGCCATGAGCTGGAGTCAGACATCGAACCCTTCAAAGGGCTGCTGCTGGGGGTCTTCTTCATCGCCGTGGGGGCGGGAGTGGATTTCGGTCTGGTGGTGCAAAGCCCCGTGCAGATCGCTGCCGGTGTGGGCGCATTGATCGGGATCAAGATGGTGGTGCTCTTTGCGCTGGCCCGTTTTTCCCGATTGCCGATGGCCGATGCGAGTCTGTTCTCGTTTGCCCTGGCGCAAGGCGGGGAGTTTTGCTTCGTCCTCCTTGCCTTTGCCGAGAACGGGCATGTGCTGACACCCGAGCTGACCAAGCCTCTGGTGGCCATCGTGGCGCTCTCCATGGCAGCGACACCGCTGATGCTGCTTGTGCATGAGAAGCTGCTCCTGCCCCGTCTGGTAAGGGCGGAAAACAAGCGCCCCATGGACGAGATCGAGGACGAGGACAGCCCGGTGCTCATCGCCGGGTATGGACGGTTTGGCCACATTATCGGTCGTATGCTGCGTGCGTATGGCATCGGGGCGACGGTGCTGGACATGGACTCCGAGCAGGTGGATTTCCTCCGCCGCATGGGGTTGAAGCTCTTCTACGGAGATGCCTCCCGACCCGATTTGCTGGAAAGTGCTGGAGCGCGCAAAGCCAAGCTGCTGGTGCTGGCCATTGATGACGAGGACAAGGCACTGGAAATCATCGACACGGTGAAGCAGCACTTCCCCAATTTGAAAATCCTGGCACGGGCCTCAGGCCGGCTGGCTGCGTATGAAATGGTGCGCCGCGGGGTGGAGTACATCTACCGTGAGACGCTGGGCAGCTCGCTCGACATGGCGGCGCAAACCCTGAGACTACTAGGCTTTCCCGCGCATGAGGCGCTGCGGGCCAC
>JBGGMQ010000399.1:0-2687 GCA_041287975.1 Verrucomicrobium sp.
CCGGTCACCCTGTTTCACACGGCGGCTCCCAAATAGGTTGCCGGCGAGGTGGTCCAAGTGGCTTCGCTTCAGTTGCCCATTGTCGGCGATTGCGAAACGATTCGACCAATAGCAAGTGTAAAAGGAACTCATGTGGAATAAAGTTTCGGCATATCATCAACGCGGTAGGCCCTGCTAATAGCAGCTATTCTACCTTTGAGTCCTTCCTCCTGCAGAAGCGTAGGCACATCTACGGGATGTCTCAGGGGAGTGACACAGGCCGATTGCGTCACGTCATCCCCCAATTACGGCGAGTTCAGCCCCTTCACGAGCTTCTGAGCAATCACGGTAGCAGCCCCTGAGCCCGACATGGTAAGCACTTCTTCATTGGATTTTGCATCGAGCACCGAAATGTCATAGTGGTACATCTTGGCAAAATCAGGGAACCGATAGTCATAGTGATGCATGCTGGCCGCCATGACATACCGTGTTCTCAGTTCCCCCCCGGAGGTTGAAGATCCAAACGAACCAGTCGCGGCGAGGACGCCGCTGGCCTTGACCACCCATCCCGCCTGACTCAGTGCCGACTTGATGGGAGCCATGGCAGCCCCTGGCGGCATAGTGATCGACTTTTGAGTCGGATCAATATGTCCTGTTTTCTGAAAAGTCGAGCATGAGGTGAGAAGGATCGTGAACGCAAGGGCAAGCCAATTCATAAGACGCAACACTACCCCATGCGTCAAATACACTCCCCCATCTATAATCAGGCTCACACTGCCCGTCAGAATAGCGGACCTGACCGACAAGTCCCCGAGGTCCTCCGACTGCATGCCCTCACTTCAAGCTCCGCCGAACACAGAAGAAAAGAATAATTTTTCTACAAACGGCTGAACATTTTTATCGTGGCATCGTCAAAGTGAATCGCCGACTAACCCCTAGCCCGCATTCACCAAAACCCGTATTTCACCCTCCCATGAAATGCCACTCCCCCTCTCCCACCTTCGCCCGTCACTTTTTCACCTGCACTCGACCTGCCCCCATTCTGGCGGCCCTCGTCCTTGCCATTGCGGGAGTCGCGTCATGGTCCCCTTCCGCTCAGGCGCAGTCGACTCCACTGCCCTTTGATCGAGGGGTGCGCGTTGAGGTGGTGGCCTCCAAACCTGCGCCCATTCGCGGCGGGGACTGGGACGACAAGCTACAGCGTATCACCTTGAGGGTGAAGTTCTCCAACACAAACACCCACCAGAGCTATGAGGGCCACACCGCCACCATCTCTGCCCTCGGCGAAAGCGCGGTTGACCGCGGGGTGCGTGCCATCCTCCTTCAGGAAAAGATCGAGCTCCCTCTGGCTCCGCTCAAGATGCATGAGCATGCCTGCAAAGAGGTGACGACCAAGTTCGACAAGACGGGGGCAAAGTTCGGCTATGCCTACGATGGCTGGATCATCATGGTCAAAGACAAGGCGGGCCGGATCGTCTACATCAAGTCCACCTCCCCCACCTTTGAGAAGCTGCCTGAGAAGGTGGAGAAGCTGCAACCCGGGAAATGCTACAATCGCAGCCTCGACGCCGTGAGCGCACCCGACTCTGGCTACACCTCTTAGAGTCGTTCATCTCGCCCGGTTGACCACCCTGACAGTTCACATCCCTCTGGACCCCGGTGCAAAACTGGGGTATCCTCAGGTGAACTTAAACCAAGGAGGCCACCATGAGTGTGATGCTTGTTCCATTGGATTTTTCAGATGTCACCCCCAGGGTCGTCGGAGTCGCTACTCAAATGGCCCGCGCCACCTGCGAGAGCCCGCTGCTTCTCCACGTCACCCTGCCAGATCCACCGTTCGTCGGCTACGAACCCGTCCCAGCGACCACCCCGTTCGATCCTGAAGCCGACTCCGAGGCTGAACACCAGGAACTCGAGCTCTGGAAGGACCGTATCACCGGCCTGAACAGCTCCGTCTCCACGCTCCAGATGCAGGGGCCCGCCGTAGAGCAGATCCTGGCCGCCGCCGAGGAACGGCACGCTAGAATGATCGTGATGGGCACCCACTGCCACGGAGCGCTGCACGACCTCTTGATTGGCAATGTCACTCACGGCGTGCTGCATCATGCCCGCTGCCCTGTGACGGTCGTTCCCCCCGGTCACGGTACCGAGGCCCCCACGGCCATCCGGTCGATCGCCACCCTTGTGGACTTCTCCGATCTCACGGACAACGTGATCGAGCAGACGCAACTCCTCGCGCGAGCCTTCGGCAGTCGTGTCACGCTCATTCATGCCCTGCCCCCGGATCCCCTCGTAGTGGATTTTGCGCCCCCACCCCGCTCGGAAGTGGAGGCTGAGGCGGAACGCGCCCGTCTTGAACATCTGGCTGTAGAAATGCGAGGCTTCGGTCTTGAAGTCGGATTCCAGGAAACCACAGGCCCCGTGCTCGACTGCCTGCTCGATGCCGTGAAAGACGTCTCCCCCGATCTCATCGTCATGGGCTCCCATGGCCATGGTGCCCTCTACAACCTCTTCGTCGGCAGCATCACTGCCGGCATCATCCAGCATGCCCCCTGCCCCGTGGTGGTCGTGCCTAGAACCCTTGAGTTCTGGAAGGGCCAGAGAGCGGCGGGATGAATGTGAAGCAATGTCTGGAATGACTTGGGCGAATTGAGCTCCTGAGACGTCAGGGGTTCCGCGACTGAACGAGTGGGACACTCGAACTACCC
>JBGGMQ010000400.1:0-10037 GCA_041287975.1 Verrucomicrobium sp.
GCATTGGGGCGTTTGCCTGCCCAGGCGATCCCGCGCAGCAGGATGGCGCGGTAGTTGGCACGGTTGAAATTCACATAAAGGTGCCCGGGAATGCTGACAAAGGAGCGGTAGGGCTTGGCGCCCTCTGCCGCTGTGGTTTCATAGGTCCACATCTGCGGTTGGATGTCGTAGATGGACACCTTCTTCCCGCCACCCGTCAGTTCCTCGGCGCGCTTCGCTGCCTGGGCATTGCGTCCGCCCGGTTTGGGGGTGTAGGCTCCGGCCAGGATTCTGGCTTCGGGCAGAATGTCCATGTCGTAGTAGATCTCATCGTCCATGGCGAAGTTGGAGCAGTCCTTCGTGATCGGGTTCTCCCGGTCGGTGAAGTACAGGTGCATGGGCCCTTCGAGCCACTTTGTGGTGCCCTGTTTCCAGGAACCACCGATGATGCCCTTGAACCAGTCACTGTCCTGGGCGACCGCTCCGGCATGGAGGGTGACCAGACCGCCGCCACGCTTCAGGAACTCCAGCAGGTTCTTGCGCTCCTCACCGATCTTGATGTTGCCCGCCTCTTGCGAGTGAAGGATCAGCACGTCGGTTTTTTCCAACTGCTCTTTGGTCGGGAACTCGAGTGCCCCATCCGCCTGAATGCCGCGCTCCTTGAGCATCGGCACCCAGTCCTTGAGAAACTGGGGATAATCATGAGCACCCGGCCCATGAGATTTTTGACCGGCGCGGATGAAGACCCGCAACGGGCCTTCCGCTACCGCCGCGCTGAACGACAGCGCGGTGAAGAGTGTGAGGAGGATGAGCGATTTCATGGAAGTAAAAATGAAAATGAATGGAGAACCGCTAACTGACGCTAACCGGACGCTAATGGAATCAAGCTTCTTAGATCAGGTGTTAGTAGTTGCTGCTTGTTCGAGGGCGGGCGCGTGAATTGAAATCCGAAAGGACCATTCGTTTCCACTGCGCACCCTCGAGTGGAGCAAAATTAAGGAGGTAACCCACAGGTTTGCGCGCAATCCGCATGTAATTGAGCAACTGTGCCTCATGCTCAGGCGCAATGCAGGCCACGGCCTTCAATTCAACGACGATTCCGTCGCTGACGTACAGATCTGGAATGTAGCGTTTGCGTAGTTCCTTGCCTTTATAATAGACTGCCAGTTCCTGACGGGCCACGAAGGGGATGGCCCGGAGTCGCAGCTCACATTCCAGGCACTCCTGGTAGACATCTTCGAGAAGGCCGCCGCCGACTGTCCGATGGACCTCAAACGCTGCCCCAACCAAGGTATAGCCTTCCTGGGAGAAAGGCTTGTCATGATCAGTATTTAGATCAGGGAAGCTGTTAGCGTCCATCAGCGTCAGTTAGCGGTTTGAACTGGATCTGTTTCTGGCGGTCTCCTCAGCTATTGCCGGTTGAACGGCACTTTCTTGAACTCTTTCGTCAGGCTGGTCAGGCTGTCTTCCACGCCCATGCGCTCCAGGCTGCTGGCTCCGACGAAGCCGTGGGCGGTGGTTTTGCTGAGGATGAATTCCACGTCCTTGGGCGTGTTGATGGGGCCGCCGTGGGTGAGGAAGAAGATGTCTTTCCGGACTTCACTCGCAGCATCGATAATCTCCTGCGTACGGGCCACGGTGTGGTCCCAGGAAACGACAGCGCTGGTCACGCCGATGCTGCCGCCAACGGTGGTGCCGACGTGGGCGATGATGCAGTCGGCGCCCTGCCGGGCCATTTCCGCAGCTTCCTCAGGGGTGGCCACGTAAACGATGCTGAAGAGGTCCATGCGGCTCGCCAGACCGATCATATCAAACTCCTTCTTCACGCTCATGCCGGTCTCTTCCAGCACCTGGCGAAAGTGGCCGTCCACAATGGTGTGAGTGGGGAAGTTGTTCACGCCGGAGAAGCCCATGTCCTTCACCTTGCCGAGCCAGTGCCACATGCGGCGGCGGGGATCGCTGGCATGCACGCCGCAGACCACGGGGATCTCATTGACCACAGGCAGCACTTCGTACTCGCCGATCTCCATGGCGATCTCATTGGCATCGCCATAAGCCATAAGGCCGCAGGTGGAGCCGTGGCCCATCATGCGGAAGCGGCCGCTGTTGTAGATGATGATCATGTCTGCACCACCTTTTTCGATGAACTTGGCGCTGATGCCGGTGCCCGCGCCAGCGACGATCAGGGGCTCACCGCGCTTCAGGGTGGCATTGAAACGATCAACGACTTCTTGGCGGGTGTAGGGGTTACCGATTCCGGTCCAGGGATTGGGCATGGTCTGTGTATTCTGTTTTTTGACTTTGAATGGCTGATTGGAATTGCGGCGGGAGCGATTCGGGAGCTTGATGTCTGGCAGGCATCGAGCGGAAGGAAAATCCGCCGCGTTTCGAGGATCTCAGAAACCAACGCGCTACGCCCGCTTTTTTCACTTTTCGTCGCATGAGCCAGACGCACCAAGATCTATCTGAAACCCACATCCTGGGCGCCAAAACGGTGCAGAAAGTGGTGCGGGTGGACGAGCTGGACCGGCGGGTATGGCTCGAGGGAGCGCCCTCCTGCAGCGCCCTGGCCCAGCATCGAATTGCTCACTTGGGGGTGTGTGAAGCTCACTCACCCTATCGAATCGTGCGCATGAAGCAGAGTGGATCCTACTTCATGGCCTGCTACGGGGGGGAAGGGCGAATTTTGGTCGATGGCCGTTTTCAAGTCTGCAGGGCGGGCATGGCCTGCCTGCTGCCGCCGCATCTGTTGAATGCCTTTCACGCGGTTTCGGGCAAACCCTGGAAATTCGTCTGGGTCCGCTACCAGGCGGTGCCGGAGCAGCGTCCGCTGGTCTCCGCCAGTTCGCCGGTGCTTGCCAAATTTGACCCAGAGCCTCTGCGTCTGGCCATGCTGGGGCTGCATGCAGAGTGCGTCCGGACACAGGAGGAGGCGGAGGCCAGCCCGGACCCCGTGCCTTCCACTGCTGTCCCAGTGCCCGCCCCGGTGGCTCTGCACCACTGGGTGGAGCTGGTGCAAACGTATGTGCTGCGTTTTGCCCAGCCCTGGCAGATGGATGACCGCCTGTCCCGCCTCTGGGAAAAGGTTGTCCACCGGCTCGACGAGCCCTGGACCCTGGGCCAACTCGCCCAGGAGGTGCACATGAGCGAGTAGCATCTTCGTCGCCTGACCACTCAGCAGCTGGGGCGCTCCCCCATGCGGCAGCTGACGTATTTGCGTATCCGCCAGGCGGCGGAGCTGCTCTCCAGTACCCACGACAAAATCGAGTCCATCGCGCTTGCCGTGGGGTATCAGAATGCCTTCGTGTTCTCGACCACCTTCAAAAAGTGGACCGGATGGAGGCCTAGTGAACATCGGGCCCGCTCAATGCGAGCCTAGCTCCCTGGACAGGGCGGGGAGTAGCCCTTGACTTTGTTGCCGCCATTCGTCTTTTGCGTGTGCGGTCCTTTGCCATGTCCCTGCTTCCCAAAAACTTCCTCACCTGGTTGATGTTGCTCCTGCTGGTCATTTTGGTCGGTATCGCGAGCTGGATGTACTGGGCCCTGGGGAAGGTGGAGGGGGCGAAAGGGAAGAGAGGCGGGGTGCCAGCGGAAGTTCAGGGCAGTGCAACTGGCCAGGATCGCGGCTAGTAGCGGGGCGGGAATCCCTCGGCAGGTACTTTTCCTGTCCAAAAGCCATGACGGGGGCCTTCCACCATCATGACATTCTCGCGTCCTCTTTTACTCACATTCTCCGCCCTGTGCGGCCTGCCTCTGGCTGGGCTGGCGGCGGACAAGGCAAAATCGAAGGCTGAGGAGCCTGCCAAGAACGACGCCGCCACCTACGACATCGTCGTGTACGGCGGCACCTCGGGTGGCATCACCGCAGGCATTCAGGCCGCCCGCATGGGCAAGACGGTGGTGATCATTGAACCCACCAAGTTCCTGGGTGGGCTCACGACCGGGGGCTTGGGAGCCACAGATATCGGCAACAAGAAGGCCATCGGCGGCATGTCCCGGGAGTTTTACCATCGGGTCTGGCAGCACTATCAGCGGGATCAGTCCTGGGTGCAGCAGAAGCGGGATGAGTACATCTCCAAGCGTCATGGAGGCAACACCCCCAACGAGGAGACTATGTGGACCTTTGAGCCGCATGTGGCCACGAAGATCTACGATGAGATGATCGCCGAAGCCAAGGTGCCGGTGGTCTATGGCGAGCGCCTGGACCTCAAGTCTGGAGTGAAGAAAGACGGCACCCGCATCACTGAGATTGTGATGGAGTCCGGACGCAAGTTCACGGGCAAGATGTTCATTGATGCCACTTATGAAGGTGACCTCTTTGCCAAGGCGGGTGTTTCCTACCACGTAGGACGCGAAGCCAATGCCAAGTACGATGAAAAGCTCAACGGGGTGCAGACGGGGCATGCGCGATCCCACCAGTTCTCGAAGAATGTCGACCCCTATGTGATTCCTGGTGATCCCAAGAGTGGCGTGCTGCCCGGCATCCAGACGGATGGCCCTGGCGAGGAGTTCGCGGGAGACAACAGGGTGCAAGCCTACAACTACCGCATGTGCACCACGGATGTGCCGGAGAACCGGGTGGCGTGGCCCAAACCTGCGAACTACGACGAGAAGCGCTTTGAGCTGGCGCTCCGCAATGTCGAGGCAGGGGACGTCCGTTTCTCCTGGAACCCGGTGTGGATGCCGAACCGCAAGACGGATACCAACAACAACTTCGCGGTCAGCACGGACAACATCGGCATGAACTACGAGTACCCGGATGGCGACTATGCCACGCGGGACCGGGTCGTGCAGGAGCATCGCGACTACCAGATGGGCCTCATGTGGACCTATGCGAACCATCCCCGGGTGCCGGAAAAGGTGCGCGAGCACTTCACGAAGCTGGGCATGGCCAAGGATGAATTTGCCGACAGCGGCCATTTCCCCCGTCAGATCTATGTGCGTGAAGCCCGCCGCATGGTCTCTGACTACGTCATGACAGAAAAGAACTGCCGCCGTCTGGAGATCGTGCCGGACTCCGTGGGCATGGGCGCTTACAACATGGACTCCCACCATGTGCAGCGCTTTATCACCAAGGAAGGCTTTGTTCGCAATGAAGGTGACGTGCAGGTGGGAAGCCGCCCGTACCCCATCAGCTACCGTTCCATCGTGCCCAAGGCAACCGAGTGCACGAACGTCCTCGTTCCCATCTGCCTGAGCTCATCCCACATCGCCTTTGGCAGCATTCGTATGGAGCCCGTCTTCATGGTGCTTGGGCAGAGCGCTGCCACAGCAGCCGTGCTGGCTATCGATGCCAAGGTGGACTTGCAGAAGCTCGATTACACGTTGCTCAAGGCCAAGCTGGACGAAGACAAGCAGATGCTGGATTTCGAATCCCCAGCCAAGCCTGCAGTGGAGACTCTGGACAAGGCCAAGCTCGGCGGCGTGATCGTGGATGATGCTGACGCAGTCCTGACGGGATTTGAAGTCCACGGCAGCAGCGCGTCTCCTTACATCGGTGCAGGGTATGCCCACGATGGCAACGCGGACAAGGGCAAGCAGAAGGCTGTTTTCCGCACGCAGCTCAAAGAGGCAGGCCAGTATGAAGTGCGTCTCGCCTATCAGGCCCTGGCGAATCGTGCGAGCAATGTGCCCGTAACGATCCGTTCTGCGGATGGCGTGAAGACAGTGACCGTGGACCAGAAGAAGAAAGCTCCCGTCGAGGGCATCCTCTTTCCCCTCGGCACCTTCCAGTTTGCAGCGGGCCAGGACGCTGTGGTGGAGGTGTCCAACGAAGGCACAGACGGCCACGTGATCGTGGACGCTGTGCAGTGGGTGAAGAAGTGATGTACTGACTGTCTGAACGAAAGAATCATTGAGGCTGCCGGGCGGAAACGTCCGGCAGCTTTCTTTTTGCTGGCGATCGTCCCGCGTCCATGCGCGGGAGTTTGATGAAGCCACCGGCCAGTCCTGCTGCAAATCCCACGAGATGCGCGGAGGGGACTGGCGAGTAGAGGCTGATCTCTGGAGGCACGAACAAAGTGGTGCCGGTGATGATCTCAAACCCAGTTTTGGCCAGGAATCCCGCAGCACTGGTGCAGGCGAGCCATCGTGAGCTGGCCGTGGGCTGGTGCCAGAGAGCCATGACCGCCAGACCAAACAATGCGGAGTCCAGCCCGGAGAGGCCTCGGTAGGTGGTGAACTGGGACTGAAAGAGCCGGACCTCCAGCGGGATCAAAACTGCCGCGATCAGCAGGGCAGGAACGTAGCCTCCCGGCAACAGGCGCAAGCAAAGGACGGACAGCACAACAAAGGCACCCAGATCCCAAACGAGATGGCCGGAAGACCAGTGCACCAGGTGCCCCGTCAGCCAGCCGATTTGCCAAGGATTGGGAGTCTGATCTGTATTACCTCGATCCCACTGCAATGAAGCCGGAAGCCCTGGGCAGATGTGAATGAGCAGGGTGGCCAGGACAATGGTCGTGGCGACCAAAGCGGGAAACAACGACTGTCTCCTGAGGTGAGGATTCATGAGCTGGATCCAAATTTGGCGACAGGGCAGTATTACCTGAACCCTGTCGCGGATTTAACGAACGCTGCAGTATGACGGTCAGGCAGTCTTCTTCTGCCTCAGGCTCAGCAGGGCAAGTCCAGCGAAGAGGCTGAGCGCCACCATCGCTTGTGGGGAGATGGCTCCACCGCCGCCTCCGCCACTGGGGAACCAACTACCGCTGGAACGTCGGCTGCTACTGCCACTGCTGTCGCCGTTGCTCGCACTTTCTCCCTGTGCAGGGCGGCTGCGGGGAGGGCTGATGCTTGGAGTTGTGGATGTGGTCAGAGGCTGTGCGGCATCGACCTGCCGGTTCATCGGTGCTGCCTGGGATTGTACGGCCTGCGCTGTCTTTTCGGCAGCAACCCGGGACTGGTTCTGGCGGTCAATCCCGTGGCGGGCAAAGGCGTCGTCATTGAGCACCACCATGGACGTTTGATCGGTGACGAGCTGGTACGTCAGTCCGAGTCTCAGCACCTCTGCGTTCGATTCCGTGGCGGGCATGACACCGGTGTTAGCCCGGAGTTCGACCTGCTCAATCTGGTCCAGAGCCCAGAGTCTTTCGATCTCAGGACTGGTGGTGTCGCTGTCGGGGAACTTGAACTTGGTGCGGTAGACTTTGTCTTCACCCGTCAAGCGTGCCTTCAACACGAGCTCAGCCTCGCCACCGTGTTCGTACTGGCCAAACATCACGAGCTGCTGACCTCTGTAGATCTTGCCCGGGATCTGGCCGGTGGTATTGAGGGTCTTTACGCCGTTGATGGAGAACTCGGCATCATGGAGGCACTCGTGGAGCACCTTGCCCTTGGCCTGGAGGATCTGGCCCAGCAGGTCGTCATCATTGGATACCCCCGCATAGAAGCCGCCGCTGGCATCGCAGACCGTCCGCATGAGGGGCCAGTTGGCGCTGTTGCCCATGAGGAAGCCAAAGATGCGGATGTCATGGGATTTGACCAGCTTGTGAAAGGCCACGGGATCGACTACGCCCGTGTTGGTCACGCCGTCTGTCACCAACACCACACTGGTCGCCCGGTCTGCATCCAGGTTTTCCATGGCCATGGTGAGGCCTTCATAGAGGTTCGTGCTGCCTGCGGATCGCAGCGTTTGAATCTGCCGGAGTGTGCTCTCGACGTTCGCGGTACTGGCTTCTTTCCATCCCCCCGGTCACGTCACTGGCACGATCGGAAAAGGAAATCACGCGAAACCGGTCTTGTGGAGACATCTTGCCAATCACCTGGCCGATGCCTTTCGTGAGTGTTTGCAGCTTGGTGTTCATGCTGCCCGAGGTGTCGAGGACAAACACATAGTCTGCACCGTGATTGAGGGGTTGCAGGTCCAGGCCGGGTGTGACGACCATCATGAAGGTCCCTGGGCCGCTCTCTTTGGCACGATAGGGGATCACCTCCACCCGTCCTGGCAAATTGTCTTCCAGCCGGTAGTAGACCACGAGATCTTTGGTCAACGGCTGGTTCTTGCGCTCCACATGCACTTTGTAGTGCCCCTCCCCGAGTTGGTCGGTTTTGGAGTCGCCTTCAAATCCCGGCAGGCGGACATTGGTGACGGGCCAGGCGGATTTGACTTCCACGTCTGCGGAGAAGGTGCCGTCCACCGCGGAGTTGGTGGGAGCCCAAAAGCTCGACGCTGCGGCGTCCTCTGTGCCACCGTCCTCTAGGGGGTAAAGGTAGCGGCAGACGCCCGTGTCGATCTCCAGAGGCTGGTAATAGACCAACCGCAGGCGAGTCTGCTGCTGAGCGCGGACCGGCGTGACCCGGAACTCGTAGGCTTGAAAGGTCTCCTTTGTGGCCAGGCCTGCGTCGTTGCCACTTTGCTTTTCAGTCTCGTAGATGGTCTTCGCTCGAGTCTTCTCCACGACCTCGCCGTGGATTTCTTTTTCGCCCAGAGTGAGGGTCACTTCGGAAAGGCTGGAGCTTTTGGGAAGAGGGAAGCGGTACACCGCTTCCAGGTCCTGGGGATTGGGATTGTAAAAAGTCTGAGTCACCTCTGTGCGGGCAAAGCCGTTGTTCAGAGTGACATTGACATGGTGATCAACAATCCGAAGAGGCTCCTGAACGGCCCCCTTCGGCGTGAGAATGCCTGCTGCCGGAGCAATACTGGTGAGACCCAGCGTCAGTATCGCTGCCGCGCCCCAGATGTGTTTGAAAAGGCAAGATGGTTTCATACGCCGCCACGGTGCGGCTCTCCCGCTGGGTTGTTAAATACATAAAACGGGAGCCTGTATTGAGAAAAACAATGAAGGCCGCGAGCGGCCAGTTGAGACGCAGCCGCCGGGGCGGCTGCTGGTTGAGAGGCCCGCAAGCGGGCTGTTGAGACGCTGCGCTGGTTGAGGTGCTATGCTTGTTTGTAGGACAGGTTTGCAACCTGTCTGTGTGGCAGGATTTTATCCTGTCTTGTCGTTGGACCATGGATGTTTCCGAAAAAATCCCGTTAATCCTTCACAGACCTTGTCATTCTTGCCCGACCACGCCATCGTCGGCCCCATGAATTTCACATGGGACATCCTGGTGCTTGTGCTCTACTTCGCCGTGATTCTGGGCATCGGCCTGGCACAGAGCCGGAAGAACAAGAGCGTGGAAAGCTATGCACTGGGCGACCGGGAGATGGCTTGGTGGGCGGTGCTGGCCTCGATTATTGCGGCCGAGATCAGCGCGGCCACCTTTTTGGGTGCCCCGGAAACAGGCTTCAGCAAGCAGAACTGGAGCTACGCCCAGTTTGCCATTGGCACCGTGCTGGCTCGCATCATTGTCAGCTTCCTTTTCATCCCCGTATTCTATAAACACAATGTCGTTTCCCTTTACGAGTTTCTGGGGACCCGCTTTGGGCCGGTAACACGCAAGTTCGCCTCCATCACTTTTATGGTGACGAGGGTGCTGGCCATGGGGACGCGCCTGTATGTCTCGGCCATCATAATTGTGCTGGCCTACGCCTTGTGGACCGGGGCTCCGGTGCAGCCTGAGATGAAATTCTGGCTCTATGCAGGGGCTGTGGTGCTCGTCACGCTCATGACGGCGATCTACACCTCGGTAGGCGGGATTCGTGCCGTGATTTGGACGGACTTCATCCAGGTAGCCGTGTTGTTGGCCGCTCTTGCCTTCACCATCCCGTATCTCATGGGGCGCATTCCAGGAGGATGGGAGACGGTCAGCCAAGTCATCAAGGAACCTGCCTTCTTCGATTTTGCCAAACCGGCGGAGCCAGGAGCCTGGGCTTGGATTAAGAACGTGCTGACCACGGAGTACACCATTTGGGCTGCCATCATCGGCAGCACCTTCGTGACCATGGCGACCCACGGCATCGACCAAGACACCGTGCAGCGTATGCTCACGGCCAAAAACCGCCGTCAGAGTGCCTTTGCCACCATTCTCTCGGGCATAGTGGACCTGCCGTTGGTTTCGGCTTTCATCTTCATCGGCGTGCTTCTCTATGCTTACTACAAGGCTAATCCAGATTCTGGTATGCCGGTGGAATCCCGCGAGGTGTTCCCGTACTTCATCATGAAGGAGATGCCGGC
>JBGGMQ010000401.1:0-3543 GCA_041287975.1 Verrucomicrobium sp.
ACGCTGCGCTTGTTGAGACGCTGCGCTTGTTGAGACGCTGCGCTTGTTGAGGCGGGCTTCGCCCTGAGAAGTCTAAGTTTCCTTGGAATGCCCAGCGGAGAGGGTTGGAGTACCGACTTTAGTCGGCCTCAGGAGCGCAGAAACGTTCGTGCATGCAACTGTGGCACAACACGTGAATCTCCGCCGCACTCAAATCAGCAGGCCAAACAGTTCCATAGACTAAGAACCAAGCTCCATAAACCCTCCGGAAAGTTCGCTTGAATCAACAGGAACGCACTGCCAAAGAGGCGTGCGAGCCCCCCCCAGACGCCAGCAGCACGTAAGGCCACTGCCAAATCCAATACCCAAACTTCGCGCAACTCTCTCATCGCCCCCCATGCTCCTCGCCACTTCCCTCCCGGCACTCATTCAACGCACTCAAGCTCTCGCGGCCTTGGATCTGATCCTCTCGCCCGAGTGGGAGTACCGCTACTATTCCTTCAACTCTGCCTGGTCCGCCGGGGAGAAGATGGCGAGCATGCGCAATGGATCGGGAGATGAGTGGTGGCTCGTCTTCCATGAGTCCGGCTGGGCGGCTCTGAAAGGCATGGACCATGAGTCCGACGCCTGGGAAGAGGGGCGCGAGGCGCTTTCTCGCGAAATCCAGCAGGCTTTCCCACCCGAGTTGCATGGCTTCGCCCATGAGCCCGCCTTCCGGTGGGATGAAACCGGCTTCGGTGCCTACTATCTGCCCTCAAGTGGTGCGTGGAAGTTCGCCAACGACGCCACCTCCCCCGCATTTGCGGAGCTTGATACCGGTTGCGAATTGTTGCTGGAGCATGTCAATGGCACTGCCGAAGACTATGCGCAGTTCGCCTCGGACTACAATGAGGTCGACGTGCCCGTGGAGATCGTCGAGGCCATCTTCGCGCATCAGCCCATCACCGAGGAGATGGTTGCCGCGCTCAATCCAGAGGTGAAGCTGGAGGACATTGCGCAGGAGCTGTACGGCGAGATAGGATATGGGAAATTATGAATGAGGAGTTATGAATGAGGAACGAGGACTGCACATCGCTGTGGCTGAGTTGGCGAGGTAGTCCGGCTGTCCCAACCGGGTCGGGAGCGGAGCGTGGAGACGCACAATCGCAGAGACAGCTGCTGATCGCATGAGGCGTGGTGCGCACTGAACGGTTGGGACAACCGAACTACTCTTGCAGCAACCCGCTGGGTGCGCTGGCATCCATGTCGGCAACGGGCGTCTCCCGTCGAGCATCTGCCGAATAAATTCGGCGCACCCAGTGGCTGAGACAGGGGCGGTCGGTCGATGATGTCGCTCTTGGATCCTGGGAGCGATGGCGTCCCGCCGATTGAAGTTCGACAGCGGACGCTTGCGGCAGGCGGCGCTTCAATATTTCGGGCTATGACGGCCCTGCAAGTCTCTGGGCCATGTAGCGAGCCGGGGCTGTCCCCATGGCTTTCCGGAACATCGTCACAAAGCTGCCGGCGCTTTCGTAGCCCAGGTCGAGAGCCACGGTTTGGACAGCCGCCCCCTGTGACAGCCATTGCAGTGCCAGCATGATCTGAATCTGCTGTCGCCAGCGACCAAAACTCATCCCCGTATGCTGAAGGAGGAGGCGCCCGAGGGTTCGCTCACCGACTCCAATACTGCTTGCCCACTCCTGCATGGTCCCGCGGTCGGAAGGGTTGGCGGTTAATCTCTCCGCAATCTTTCGCAGGCGTTTGTCAGCGGGCATCGGCAGATGCAAAAGCTCCACCGGTGCAGCCGCAAGTTCGTCGAGTAAAACCATGGCGAGGCGCGATTCCGGCCCTTCCAGCGGGTACAAGGCAGGCAGCGCTGCACACCGCAAGATGAGCTCGCGCAACATGGGGGAGACTGAAACCGTGCAACAGGTTTGCGGCAGAGCAGGAGTCGCACCGGGCTCAACAAACAAACAGTAGGCCTCCAGCGGGCCCACTACCTTGACGCTGTGTCGCATGTTTCCTGGAATCCAGATGGCGCATTGCGGTGGCACGATCCAGAGACCCTTTGAAGCCTCGCACCTGACGATGCCTCGCACCGTGAAAAGCAACTGCGCTTTCCGGTGGCGGTGAAAGTCCACTTCCATGCCGCCACTGACCAACTCACCCCCCACGGCTACGACCTGGCGGGGGACCTTGTCAGGCTCGAATGTGTCAGGGAGGGTTCCGAATTTGGGCATGGATGGACGGATCTGTTGAGGTGAAGGCTGTGGCCGAATTTCACAATATTTTGTCATAATGCCCCAATGCGGTCAAGGCCGCGAGCGTGTAGTCTCAATAACATCGAGCCACGGTGCAAGTGCCCAACTAACAAGCTCGCCGAGCATCAAGCATCAAGAAAGACCCCAACATGAATTCATTCTCAATCGATCCCGCTGCAGGCGTTCTGAAGCAACTCTTCCTGAAAGCCGAAGCCGCAGACCGGCCGCTCGTAGAGTCTTTCAGCGACGGGGGCGCGGATGTTTCTGCGGAGCAGATGAAGAAATTTCTTGAAGACGAGACCAGGGATTACAGGTCCGTTTATCGCGGCTATGCGGACAACTATCTTAATGTCTCACCTGAGTTCGGGAAATTCCTCTACATGTGTGCCCGCACCCGCAAGGCCACGCGGATCGTCGAATTTGGCACGTCCTTTGGTGTCTCGGCCATTCACCTCGCGTGTGCGCTTCGCGACAACGGTGGCGGCCAGTTCATCGGAACGGAGTTGGAGGCTGCGAAGGCCGCTGCTGCCAGTGAAAGCCTTGCCGCCGCAGACCTCGCCGACCTGGTGGACATCCGCGTTGGCGATGCGCTTGAAACCCTCAAGGACGGCATCGGTGGAGATATCGACATGGTCCACCTCGACGGGGCGTTTCATCTCTACCTGCCCGTCCTCAAGCTGTTGGAGCCCCACCTGAAGGCGGGCGCTCTCGTGATAGGCGAGAACGCAATCGAACCGGAATACCTTGACTACGTGCGCAATCCCCGGAACGGCTACCTTTCCGTGGCCATGCCATTTGAGGCAGGGCGCGGCAACGAGTTCACGGTAGTAACACGCTGATCTTCCAGGGAGGTGGCCAATATGACTGATAATCGCTTGCTGGCAGACACTGAAATCACGCCCCCCGTGGGCAGACGCCCCGGCCTGGTGGAGTCTATGTTGCAAAAATGGTTCATGCGCCGGGCACGCGTGGAATCGATAGAGGCATTGCACCCGAAATTCCGCCTCATCACCCTGAGCGGCGAGGCCCTGAAAAATGTGGCCTGGACGCCGGGAGACAAGGTGCAGATCCAGTTGGGCGGATGGGTCATGCGTACCTACACACCCCTGGAGTGGGATGCAAATGAAGGCCGCACCAGGATACTCGTATACCTTCACGCGGAGGGTCCCGGCACAGAGTGGGCGCGCTCCCTTCGTATCGGCGATTCCTGCGCTCTGTTCGGCCCGCGCAAGTCTGTTGACCTGACCCAATTGCGACGGCCTGCCATTTTGTTCGGAGATGAAACTTCCTTTGGGCTGGCTCGCTCGCTTGGAGGGACAGATGG
>JBGGMQ010000402.1:0-2862 GCA_041287975.1 Verrucomicrobium sp.
GAAACCTGCCGCACCCTCACCCGGTACCAAAACGGGCTGGTGCTGGTGACCGGAGCCACGGGCTCTGGCAAGTCCACCACCCTGGCTGCCCTGGTGGAGGAAGTGAACAAGGAACGTGATGACCACATCATCACTCTGGAAGACCCGATCGAGTACGTGTACGAAGCCAAGGGCTGCCACGTGAACCAGCGTGAGGTCGGCTCCCACACTCAAAGCTTTGCCGCGGCTCTGCGTGGCGCACTCCGTGAAGATCCAGATGTGATCATGGTGGGTGAAATGCGCGACTTGGAGACCATCTCCCTCGCCATCACCGCGGCTGAGACGGGCCACTTGGTTCTGGGCACCCTGCACACCGGGAACGCCCCCCGTACCCTCGACCGTGTGCTCGACGTATTCCCCAGTGATCAGCGTGACCAGATCCGCATCATGGTGAGCGAATCCCTGCGCGGCATCATTTCGCAGCAGCTCATCCCCCGCCAGGACGGCCAGGGCCGCATCATGGCGCTGGAGATTCTGGTCAATACACCCGCTGTGGCGAACTGCATTCGTGAAGGCAAGACCTTCATGCTGCCGGGCATCATGCAGACGGGCAAAGCCGTGGGCATGGTGACGATGGACGACTCACTGAAATCTCTGTATTCTCAGGGGTATATTTCGCGCGATGAATGCTTCGGTCGCTCGGATGACAAGATGAGCATGAAGAAGTTCCTCGAAAGCTGAGTGCTGGAGGCTTCCGGCCGGCTCGCCCTCCTCTTAATCGAACCCCTCTTTTCTTTCTTTTCCTCTCATGCCCATTATTGACGCCTACTTTAAGCGCTTGATCGAACTCGGCGGCTCAGATCTTCACCTCACCCAAGGCCAGCCGCCCAAGGCACGGGTGCACGGCAGCATCAAACCCATCGGCGAAGAGATCCTGACGGAATCCTACATGGAGACCATGATGCGGGAGATCTGTGAGAGCCGCGCCTGGGAACGCTATGTCGAGCGCGGCGACCTGGACTTTGCCTATGAAATGGATGCGGACTCTCGGTTCCGTTGCAACTACCTGAAGCAGATCAGCGGCTATGGCGCGGTATTCCGTATCATTCCCACGAAGATTGCTTCGCTGGAGCAGCTGGGCATCCCGCCTGTGGTGAAGGAATTCGGCCACATGCGCAGTGGCCTGGTGCTGGTGACGGGCCCTACGGGCTCGGGCAAATCCACGACGCTGGCGGCGCTGATCGACTACATCAACTCGAACTTCAACCGCCACATCATCACGGTGGAGGAGCCGATCGAATTCGTGCACCGCAACAAGAAGAGCATCATCACCCAGCGTGAGGTGCCCATTCAGACCCCAACCTTCTCTGACGGTCTGCGCGCCGCCTTGCGTGAAGATGCCGACATCGTGCTGGTGGGGGAAATGCGCGACTATGAAACCATCTCCCTCGCGCTGACGGCCGCTGAGACGGGTCTGCTCGTCTTCGGAACGCTGCACACGAACAACGCCCGCAAAACCTGCGACCGTATTGTGGACGTTTTCCCTGCCGATCAGCAGAGCCAGGTGCGTACCATGCTCGCCGCCTCCCTGCGCGGCATCGTCGCCCAGCTCCTGGTGAAGAAAGCTGACGGCAAAGGCCGTGCTGCCGTGAACGAAATCATGGTCTCCACCCCTGCCGTGGGTGCCATCATTCGTGAAGGTGCCACCCAGAAGCTTTATGACGTCATCATCGGCGGCAAGGCTCAAGGGATGCAGTTCATGGACGAAGCCATCTGGGAGAAGCTGCGTGACGGCTACATCAGCCCGATGGAAGCGTACATGAAGGCCATCGACAAGAACCGCTTCAAGGCCTTCCTGCCGCCGGATGAGGCTGGCGTGGCCGTGGCCTCCGGTGCTGAGGCGGACAAGTAGTTTGGATTTAAGCGTTAGGCGTTAGACGTTAGACGTTCCTTAGATTTTGGCACCCTTAGTCCACTGGGCTGAGGGTGCTTTTTTATTGGGGCATCAAGGGACGAGCCGGTCACCTACATCTGGGGTGTGCTCGTGAGCTTCTCGGGAATCTGGCGGATCGATACGGGCGCGTCGCACCTCCTGGAGCTTGTCCTCCCACCATGTCTGGACGCCCCACTTCTTGATATCGTAGTAGTCGAAGACGGTGGAAAAGAAAAAGATGGAGGCACCGGGGCCAAACTGTAGTTCGAGGTACCCACCTGACCCGAGCCAGTGGAGTTTGACCTTCGACACATCGCTGACGGGCCAGTCCAGACTTTTGCCTGCGTGTCTGGCGTGAATGCGAAGATCAGCAGGGTCGATATCGACGGACTTGGCGAAGCGCCGGACGAACTTGACGGACCGAGTAGTCAAGAACGTGGCAAAGAGCGCGAAGGCTCCGCCTGCCATCAAGACTGGCAGCGCTGACCGATCCCCGGCCACAGCATGCACAATACCTCCGGCGAGCACGAGGTAGGCAAACACCGTCCACAGGGGGGCAATCACTCCGTAAAAGACCCAGAACAGGTAATAGCTGTAGCTGCTCGATACCCGGATCATGGCAGACATTGGCTGCACCTGAAGAACCATGCAAGAAAGGACAATGCCTCTGCATCCAGGCAACTTTCACAGCCCTTCAGATCGAGAGGAACGATTTTTGCCCGCTCGCTTGACCATACTCCATCCTTCATCGAAATAGCGTGATCGAGGGCATTCTCAGCAATCGAGTGACCTGCGGACATTGTAGATATGGGATCTTTGCGGCTTTTCCTCGCTATACTGGTAATCATCGCCCACGCGGATCCCCGGGTCATTTTTCCAGGAATTAATGGATCCATGGCGGTCCGGATTTTCTTCATGGTTTCCGGGTTCTACATGGCGCTCATCCTCTC
>JBGGMQ010000403.1:0-9159 GCA_041287975.1 Verrucomicrobium sp.
CCGCAGAAGAATCAGGAACCAACCTCCTTCGATCACGCCGAAGCTCTTCCCCGAAGGGGATACTGCTTCAAGCCCAAGGTTGGACGAGCTTCCAGCGAGTCTACCTTGGGTGTGCAAAAAGCAGACCCCTACTCCGAAGGAGTTATTGCGGTCCCTCCCCTACAGCCTTCAAGGTTCCCTGGCAGGCACTCGCTTCGGCTTCTACAGCGTCGCTTGTAACGTCTGACAATGCCCATAGTTCCACCTTGGCTCAAGGAGCCAACAAATGGCTTCGCTTCATTCCCTCACTCCGGAATCGCCACGCTTCTGCCTTCCCTGGCATTCACCAGCACTGCTTCGGTGCGGAAAAATTCCTGCCCGCTGATGGCATGCACGGCGGTGACGGCGACGCGCACGGAGCTGCGGCCCTTGCCCAGGACCTCAGATTCGATGCGGACGATGTCGCCCTCCACAGCTCCTCGGACGAAGTTGAACTCACTGAACAACTTGGTCACGAAGGTGCAGCCGGGATAGCTCAGAGTGGCGGCGATGTAAGCCTGCTCATCCGCATGAGCCATCATGGTGCCACAGAAGGCTGTGCCTGCATGGTTCAAGTCCTGCGGTCGCACCACGAAGTGGCGGGTGAACTTCTGCTTTGGATTGTCTGGAGTGCTTTCCACAACAGTGAAGGATTTCAAACTCCCAGTGATCCGTGCAACGGAGGCTGCCTTTCAGCTCCCGCTGACGCCCTTCAGCGTGCTCTCGGGCATCTGCAGTTCGGCAAAGATCAACCGGCCTGCGGAAGTTTGCAGGGTGCCACTGACGACGATAGGCACTGTTTCCCCGAGGAACTGGGCGGCGTGATTGACGACAATCATCGCCCCGTCCGGCAGGTAGCCGACGGCCTGGTGTTTGTCTTTGCCGGGTTTCACAAGGCTTAGCTCAAATTCGTCGCCCGTGGCCACTTCGGGCTGAAGGGCGCGGGCGAGGTCATTGAAGTTCAACACGGTGACCCCGCGGGCGGTGGCCACCTTCCCCAAGTTAACGTCATTGGTCAGAAGGCGGGCGTTAAGTTCGCGGGCCAGGGTCACAAGCCGGGTGTCGACGGGTTGACCTTCATGCAAAGGGTCCTCGTGAACGCCGACTTCCATCCCCTTGGATTCGCGGAGCACCTGCACGCAATCCAGACCGCGGCGGCCGCGGGCGCTCTTCAAGGGCTCGCGGGAATCTGCCAGTCGCTGCAACTCATCCAGCACGAAGCGGGGAATGACGAAACGCCCGCTCAAGAAGCCCGTGGTGAAGACCTTGGGAATGCGGCCGTCGATGATGACATTGCTGTCCAGCAGCATGGGTTCGCCCTCGGAAGCATCACGGCGGAACCGGATGTAGGGGATGATGAAGGAAAACTGGTCCCGGTCACTGCGGAGAGCGAGGGTAATGCCCAGAAACCCGAACACGCAATAGAGGCAGGTCTCCACGTAGCTGCGGACGGAATCTGAGTCGGCAAAGCCGCGGAACCAAGGAAGGTCAAAGAACGGGATCTTGGCGACCAGAAAGGCGCAGAACATGCCGATCAGCAGGCCGAAGACGCTGAAGGAGAACTCACGAAAGCTGAACTGGGCGAGCAGCGAATCCACCAGCACGAAGAAGCCGCCAGCCAGCAATCCGCCTAACACGCCCACCCAGGCGGGCTGTAGTGCTCCCACGGCGATGGCCGCACCGATCAATACCGCGACGGTCATGAAAAGGGTGCGGGCGAGACGGATGGACCAGGGGACGGGCATTTTTCGCTTTGGGGACGCGTTGGAGGAATGTTGCGCCAGACGAGGCGTAGGCGCAAGAGTTCAGTGCGTCGGTCAGTGCGTCGTCGAAGTGACCTCGCGGCGTGGACTGCCCGGAGGATGCGGGTCTGGAGTGAAGGCTACGCGACTCCACGTTTGTTACCGTTGCTCCTGGACGGGGCGTTGGGTTTGACGTGGGGACTGGTGCGCAGCCCCGCTCAACTACCGACCCCGTCCACCCAAGGGCGGATTCGGGCGTGGTGCAGGGGGGCTGGAATTGCGGTTTGAGGATGAGGAGGGCGCAGCGCGCGAAGGGGCGGGTGCCGCCTCACTGGGCTTGTCCTTGTAGAAAAGCACGCCCCGCTGACGAAGGTTGCCCACCAGATTTTTGAAGTCGGTTTTCAGGGCAGAGTCGTTGATCAGGGCGGGGAGGAGACCTTCGCCACGGCGCAGATCATTGGCCACCTTGCCGATGGCGTCAGCGCTGGCGTCGATGGACTTCATGGCCCCATCGGCACTGCCCATGACGGTGTCAGCCTTGGTTACCACACCGTCGATCTTGGTGACGACACCTTCCAGTTTCGTAAAGGCGGGCTGGAGCTTCTTCATGGACTCCTCCAGGGTCTTGGCGGCTTCTTTGAAGCTGTGCACGGCATCGGTCACATCTTTGCTGGTCTGGTCGTTCAGAGTCTTCTCATCCAACCGCGTGATCACACTGTTGAACTTGGCAAAGGACTCCTTCACGTCCTTCATGCCCTGCTCGGAGAGCGCTCCTTCGTTGACATGCTTCAGGGAGAGTCGGAGGTCGGCGACGGCACCTCGGATGTCTTCCAGAGCCACGTCCACTTTGTTGGCGATTTGCTCCGCAGAGTTTTGCAGTCCGGCAAGTCCGGCAGAGACTTCACCTTTGATGTGGGCACCGGGCTCAATGTAGCCAGTGGGCGGCTTTCCTGAAGGTTTGATCTCAATGTAGGAGTCTCCCAAGAGCCCTGAGGTGCCAATGCTGAACTTGGCATCCGAAGCGATCTTCGTCTCCTGATACACCTTCAGCGAGATGACCACGCCGTTCTGGGCCGCATTCAGGACTGGCTTCTGCGTCACCTTCCCCACCCGGGAGCCTCCCAGCATGACAGGTGTGGATTCCTTGATGCCTGTGCCGTCGACCAGCTCCACCGTGAGAGGGTAGGTGGGCTTGAAGACTTCGCGCACACTCCCGAACTGGAGAATGAGGTAGGCCATGAGGAGAAGGCCAATAAAGAGGAACAGCCCGACGAGCAGTTCGGATTTTCTATCACGTTCTTCCATGGGTGGGCGAGGGCGAAAAAGAGGAAATGAAAAGTGGGAGGAAAGAGCGGGCTAGCAAGTGAACTCCGAGCGGCCTTCGATGAAGTCCTGAACTTCGCGATCAGGTGAGTTCCGCAATTCACCAGGGGTGCCGAGAAAGTGGATGACGCCACGCTTCAGCATCGCAACGCGGTCGGCGATCTTGAAGACGCTTTTCATATCATGCGTGACGACGATGGAAGTGACTCCATAGCGCTTCTGCAGGCGGAGGATCATCTGGTCAATCACGTCAGAAACGATCGGGTCCAGACCCGAGGTGGGCTCGTCATACAGCACACACTGGGGGCGGGGGACGATGGCGCGGGCAATGCCCACACGCTTGCGCATGCCGCCGGAGAGGTTCACGGGCATCTTGTCCTTGTGCTGGGCGAGTTCCACCACCTCCAGGGCCTCATGCACGCGCTGCTGGATCTCCTTGCGATCACGCATGCCGCCTTCCACCAAGGGGAAGCCGACGTTTTGCTCCACCGTCATGCTGTCGAACAAGGCGGCATTTTGAAAGAGGATGCCGATCTGCTTGCGAATCGGAGCCAGTTGGCGCTCGCGCAGACCGGTCGTGTCGGTGCCGTTCACCTTGATGGTGCCGCCGTCCGGTTTCATGAGGCCGATGAGATGCTTCAGCAGCACGCTTTTGCCCTCACCACTGGGGCCGATGAGAACGAGCGTCTCCCCTCTGTACACGTCCAGATCCAAACCGCGCAGGATCTCCTGCCACCCGATCTTGCGGGTAAGTCCGCGGACCGAGATGAAGGGTTGCTCGGAGCTGGTGGGGGCTGCGGCCATGGGGACGTTCAGTCGGAGTCGGGAGTGAATTGGATTGAATCTATATCGCGGTCCCGAGCGGGAAGAAGTAGTTCAGTAGGATGGAGAGGAAGAAATTGCAGATGAGCAGAGCCAGAGAGGAGTAAACGACCGCACGGGTCGTGCCGATGCCCACGCCTACTGCACCATCACTCGCCATGAGTCCCTGGTGGCAGGAAATCACCGTGATCAAGATGCCGAAGATCAGCCCCTTGATCATTCCGTAAATGATGTCCTCCTCATTCGTGTGCTCCACCACATGGGTCCAGAACCAGGCGCTGGGAACACCGAAGCCATACACCACCACGCAGTAGGAGGCGGCGAGGCCGAATGAGATGCTCTCCGCGATGAGCAGCGGCATGCTCACCAGCATGGCGATGAAGCGCGGCAGCATGAGGTAATCCACCGGGTGCACCCCCATGGCCCGGAGGGCATCGATCTGCTCCGTCACCTTCATGGTGCCGATCTCTGCCGCCATGGCAGCTCCGACGCGCCCCGTCACCATGAGCCCAGCGAGCACAGGGCCCAACTCACGGCACATGGCCACTGAAACGATGGCTCCGACTCCGGTTTCGACCCCAAAGTCCTTGAATTTAAAATAGGTCTGCGCGGTGAACACCGCCCCCGTAAACGCCCCGGTCACGATCACCACTACCTGGGAGCCGTAGCCGATGGAGACAATTTGCTGGGCCACCAGCCTCATCCGCCACACGCCTGACCGGATGGCAATTCCCAGCTCTCGCAGCAGCGCGGCGAGCTGACCCATGTAGATCAGGAAGTTCAGGAAAAGGCGGCCAGGCAGGCTAAGGAGTTCCATGAGACAGGGTCGCACCATGCACCGACCCATTGCGGAGCGCAAATGAGTGGAGATGGTTATTGGTTAATCGTTATCGGGAATTCGGTGTTTCACTGCCCGAGGCAGGCTCTGCCTCGGGAGTCGTACGTCCCGGAGAGTGAATAACGATTCAATCAATAGCGAATAACTGTCTGGCCGCGAAGCTGCCTAGTGCAATCGGTCGGTCACATCCCCCCGACGCAGGTCGGTCGGGACCTGGCCAACGAAGCGGGCGTGCAGGCCGATATTCTCAAAAAGGTCGCTGAACTGCTTCAGAGTGACCCGGGAGGGATCATCGATCTCGAAGTAGACCATGTCATGCGGGGCGTCCAGCTTGTAGCGGGCAGGCAGCATGTCCATCTGATGGCCCAATTGGAGGACTTTATCCTCATTGCGGAGGCCTGGCGCATACACAAGAAGCTCGGTCATAAGGAAGTCGGTTAATTGGGAGTCTAGGGGGTGGCGGCCGATTTTGTCCAGTGCCAGGAGGGAAAACTTCAAAATTCAAATGCGAAAGGGCGGGCAGTGACCGCGATACCGGCGGAAAGGCTGGCAGTGCCCGGATAGGAATCTTGATTATTGAGGTTTCCTTGAAGTTTTGTTTTTGAGATTTGAATTTTCCAAGTTCGGGCGGTCGACGCGACTGTCACTTTACACCACCCCTCCCGCGTGCCATGTAAGCCACCATTTTTGCCCGCGCCCCGACCTTCCTCCCATGCCCAAAGACACCAGCATTCAGAAAATCCTCCTCATCGGCTCCGGTCCCATTATCATCGGCCAGGGGTGTGAGTTTGACTATTCCGGCGTCCAGGCCTGCAAGGCTCTGCGGGAAGAGGGGTACGAAGTGGTCTTGGTGAATTCCAACCCGGCCACGATCATGACGGACCCGGAGTTCGCCGCCCGGACCTATGTGGAGCCGATCACCCCGGAGGTGGTGGAGAAGATCATCGCCAAGGAGCGCCCAGATGCTCTGCTGCCCACACTGGGGGGGCAGACCGCCCTGAATACGGCCATGTCCCTCTTCAAGAGCGGTGTGCTGGACAAGTACAATGTTCGCATGATCGGCGCGAAGGCGGATGCCATTGAAAAAGGCGAAGACCGCCTGCTGTTCAAGAACGCCATGCTCAAGATCGGGCTGGATTTGCCCCAGTCCGGCGTTGCCCACAAGGTGGAAGAAGGTCTCGTGATTGCAGAAGAGATCGGCACCTACCCGCTCATCATCCGCCCCGCATTTACCCTGGGTGGCACGGGCGGCGGTATCGCCTACAACCGCGAAGAGTTCGAAGCCATCGTGGCCCGCGGAATCGACCTTTCGCCCGTCAATGAGGTGCTTATTGAGGAGTCGCTCCTGGGCTGGAAAGAGTTTGAAGTAGAAGTGATGCGTGACCGCGCTGACAACTGCGTGGTCATCTGTTCCATTGAGAACCTCGACCCGATGGGCGTGCACACCGGAGACTCCATCACGGTGGCTCCCATTCAGACGCTCTCGGACCGCGAGTACCAGATCATGCGTGATGCCAGCTTTGCCTGCATTCGCGAGATCGGTGTGGAGACCGGCGGGTCGAACATCCAGTTCGCTGTGCATCCCACGACGGGCCGCATGATCGTGATTGAGATGAACCCCCGCGTGAGCCGCAGCTCCGCTCTCGCTTCCAAGGCCACGGGGTTCCCGATTGCAAAGATCGCCGCCAAGCTGGCGGTGGGCTACACCCTGGACGAGCTGAAGAACGACATCACCCGGGAAACGCCCGCAAGCTTCGAGCCCACCATCGACTACGTGGTGACCAAGGTGCCGCGTTTCACGTTCGAAAAATTCCCCGGTGCAGACACCACTCTCACCACGCAGATGAAGTCTGTGGGTGAGGCCATGGCCATCGGACGCACCTTTAAAGAGAGCCTGCAGAAGGCCCTTCGCTCCCTTGAGATCAAGCGCTTCGGCCTGCTGGGCGATGGCGCCGACAAGGAAGTGGATGACGAGACGCTCACGACCAAGCTCACGGTTCCGAATGCGGAGCGCATCTTCTTCCTCGCGCAGGCTTTCGACCGCGGTTGGGATGTGGAGAAGGTCTTCGCGCTCACTCAGATCGACCGCTGGTTCCTCCGCCAGATCGAGGAAATTGTCGTGGCCACCCAGGCCATTTCCAAGAACACCTCCGAGCATCTCTTCAGCCAGATTCCTGCTGAGGAACTGACCGAGGAACGCAAGGCAGAAGTGCTGCGCGCTTCCATGCTGAAGCTGAAGAAGCAGGGCTTCTCAGACAAGCAGCTTGCGGTGCAGTATGGCATCACCGAGCAGCAGCTCCGTGCTGGCCGGGTGAAGTATGGTGTGGTGCCGACCTATCGTCTGGTGGACACCTGCGCTGCTGAGTTCGAGGCATACACGCCTTACTACTACTCCACTTACGGAGTGGAAAACGAGCGTCGTGACTCGGACAAGAAGAAGGTCATCATCCTCGGTGGCGGTCCCAACCGCATCGGTCAGGGCATTGAGTTCGACTACTGTTGTGTGCACGCTGCCTTCGCGGCCCGCGAGCTGGGCTTCGAGGCCATCATGGTGAACTCGAACCCTGAGACAGTCTCCACCGACTATGACACCAGTGACAAGCTCTACTTCGAGCCACTGACGCTGGAAGACGTGCTCAACATTTGCGATCAAGAGAAGCCCTGGGGCGTGATCGTGCAGTTCGGCGGTCAGACTCCGCTGAACCTCGCCGCCGGCCTCGCTGCCGCTGGGGTGCCGATCATCGGTACCAGCCCCAAGAGCATCGAACTCGCAGAGGACCGCAAGCTTTTCGCCGCCCTTCTGGATGAGCTGGGGCTTTCCCAGGCTCCCAGCGGCACGGCCATCTCCACCGAGGAGGCTCTGGTGGTCGCCGCCCGCATTGGCTATCCCAGCCTCGTTCGCCCGTCATTCGTGCTTGGCGGCCGCGCTATGCAGATCGTTTACAGCGACGCGGAACTCATTCACTACATGCAGAACGCCGTGGAGGTCAGCCCTGAGCGCCCTGTGCTTGTGGACCGCTTCCTGGAAGACGCCACGGAAGTGGACGTGGACTGCATCAGTGATGGTGAGACCACTGTGGTGGGGGCCATCATGGAGCACATCGAAGAGGCTGGCATTCACAGCGGTGACAGCGCCTGTGTGATCCCGCCCTTCAGCCTTACAACCGAGATGCAGGGCCGTATCATGGAGGCCGCCAAGAAACTCGCCCGCGCCCTCGACGTGCGCGGCCTGATGAACATGCAGCTCGCCGTGAAAGGTGATGACCTCTATGTGATTGAGGTCAACCCACGCGCCAGCCGCACCGTGCCCTTCGTGAGCAAGGCGATTGGTGTGCCTCTGGCAAAAATGGCGGCGAAGATCATGATGGGCGAGAAGCTCGTCGACATGGGCTTCACCAAAGAGGTCACTCCTCCACACTACAGTGTGAAGGAAGCGGTGTTCCCCTTCAGCAAGTTCCCCGGGGTGGACATCACCCTCGGACCTGAGATGAAGTCCACCGGAGAAGTGATGGGCATTGATGCAGATCTGGGCATGGCCTTTGCGAAAAGCCAGATGGCCGCCGGCGGTGCTCTGCCCAAAAGCGGCAACATCTTTGTGAGTGTGAAAGAGGCGGACAAGGCTAGCGTCGCTGCCGTGTCCAAAGGCTATGTCGATCTCGGCTTCACCATCTACGCCACCTCCGGTACCGCTCAGATCCTGGAAGCTGAAGGCATCCCTGTGAAGCATCTTCCGAAGCTTGCGAGCGGCCAGCGCCCGAACGTGCTGGACCTCATCAAGAACAAGCAGATCCAGTTCATCATCAACACCCCCTCCGGCAAATCGCCGAGAGCAGATGAGATCAAGATCCGCACCGCCGCCGTGGCCAATCGCATCCCGATCATGACCACCGTGCGTGCCGCAGATGCCAGCTTGAAGGCAATCCGTTCCTTGCAGAACGCCGAGCTCGAAGTGCGGGCGCTGCAGGATTATCACACCAAGTGAAGATTTGGATAAACTGTCAGGGAGGAGGCGGATCGCTTCCTCCCTGGACGGAGGTGCGCTCTGCTCAGTAGTAGTTCGAGTGTCCCACTCGTTCAGTGCGCGCTACCCCTGAGGTCATCTTCCCGCGCGCCAGTCGCTCTCCATTCGATGTCTCAGGCTGGCAAGACGAACCCCACGCGTCTGGCAAACATCACCTGGCGACGCAGGAGCTTTGGAGTGCGGCGAGAATCGCCGCTTTGAGAGGTCGCAAGGTATGCCTTTGCGATAGACATCAGCGGAGTCAATGGATGACCGCCTTGTTGCTACCAGTAGTTTGCACCCGCAACGTCCCCTGCGAAAGCGGCGGTTCCCGCACGCACTCCAAAGCGACTTAGTCGCCAGATGTTGGGAGCGGTTGAGGTTCTAGGAAGACTCTTGAGCTTTCGATGTCGCCA
>JBGGMQ010000404.1:0-2915 GCA_041287975.1 Verrucomicrobium sp.
GGTCGCTTCCTACACCGCCCCCGCGGAAATCATTTCCCAGGTCGCCCGGGCACTCGATGCCCTCGCTTTGCCCGGCGACTTCATACGTCCCGGTGATCGCGTGGTGCTCAAACCCAACTGGGTCAAAGAGCACGACGAACGCCATCCCGGGCCCGGTCAATGGGAGCATGTTGTCACCCATCCCTCGGTGATTGAAGGGGTCATCCGCTGGGTGGCTCCGAAGCTCCAGGGCAGGGGATCCATCATTGTCTGTGATGCCCCACAAACGGATTCCTCGTTCGCCACCTTGCGCCAGTACTGCCGGTTGGATGAATTGATCGCGGGCTGCCAGAAAGATCATGAGGGACTCGAAATCGCCCTTCTCGATCTGCGGCCAGAGGAATGGCACGCTGTTGATGGTGTCACCGTCAGCAAGACAGAACTGCCTGGTGACCCCTTGGGCTCCACCCATGTGCGGCTTAATGGTGACAGCGAGTTCGTGCGCTTTCAAGGGCTGGGGAAGCTCTATGGCGCCTCCTACAACATGGCGGAGACCAACGAACGCCATCAGGATGAAATCCACGAGTACATGCTCTGCCGCACCCCCATGGATGCGGATGTCCTCATCAACATTCCCAAGCTCAAGTGCCATAAGAAGGTCGGCCTCACCTGTGCGCTGAAAAATCTGGTGGGCATCAACGCCAACAAGAACTGGCTGCCTCATCACACGGAGGGTACCCCGGATCAGGGCGGCGACCAGTTCCCCGCGGGCACGATGAAAGCCCGTCTTGAGCATTCCCTGATGGGCAAGATCAAGAAGGTCCTTTTCGGCAAACACCTTCTCAGCAAGCTTTTCGTACCCATCAAAAAGATCGGTCGGCTCATCTTCGGCGATACCCAGAAGGTGGTTCGATCCGGCAACTGGCATGGCAATGACACCTGCTGGCGCATGGTCGTGGATCTGAACAAATGCCTGTTCTACTACGATGGAGCAGGCCAGCCTCGCAACACCCCGCGGCGCTATCTTGCCGTGGTGGATGGTATTGTCGGAGGGGAGGGGAACGGTCCCATGGCTCCAGATCCCAAGCCCTGCGGCGTCATTGTTGCCGGTCAGAACCCCCTCGCAGTGGACACCGTCTGCGCAGGTCTCATGGGCTTCGACTGGCAGAAGGTCCGCATGCTTGCCGGCGCCTTTCAGGTGGATCGCAAACCCGTCGCCGGGTTCCAGCATGAGACCATCAACGTCAAGTCCAACGATCCCCGGTGGAACAAGGCATTCACAGAGTTTCAAGCAACGGACAGCTACCACTTCAAGCCCCACTTCGGTTGGGTGAATCACGTGGAAAAGCGCGGCGATTAAAGTTCTTCATGTCCCTCGAAGACAAGCTCTATCCGCTGTTGCGCCTCTATGAAGCTGCGCCACAGCCGGTGAAGTCCGTGGTGGGCCGTGCCTACCGGGCCATTCCTCCGCGTCTCCGTCACGGGCGGGAGTATCCTCGCTTTCAAGCAGAGGCGTCCGCTTCTGAATCCTGGACGCCCGCCGAACTCTCAGACTATCAGTTGCAGGCCGTCCGCGAATCCCTCCTCGCCGCCCAGCAGTCCGCATTCTATCGGGAACGCTTTCAGGCATCGGCCCTCGACCCTGACAAACTGGAGTCTCTGGAACAGCTTCGAGACTACCCACTGCTCACCAAGCAGGATCTCATCGTTCACCGGGAGGAGATGGTGAACCCTCGAGTCCCTGGCTCCCAGAAGCTCTACATCACCACTGGAGGAAGCAGTGGCGTGCCCGTCGGCTTCTACCTGCAAAAAGGCGTCAGTCGCCCCAAGGAGCAGGCCTACCTGGAGGCCCAGTGGTCCCGCCGCGGTTACCGCGTCGGAGATAGGGTGGCCGTCGTTCGTGGCATGGTCACCTCCTCCCGCGCTGCGGGCGGCATCAGCTATTACGATGCCACGCGCAACTGGCTCGTGCTTTCATCGTACCATCTTACTCCGGACCGCGTGGGGGAGTATGTGCAGGCGTTGAACCGCTTCCAGCCTCGCCACCTGCACATGTACCCCTCCGCCGCGCTCCTCCTGGCCCGGCTTCTGGAGCAAACAGGAAGCCGGCTTGATTTCCAGCCCGTGTCTGTGCTTTGCGGTTCAGAGAAACTCACACCAGACGCCCAGGCGTACCTGCAAAAGACCTTCGGCGCTCCCGTCTTCCACTGGTATGGCCACAGCGAGCGCGCCGTCCTGGCGGGCCAGGGCCGCCAGTCCAATCTGCTCCACTTCTGGCCCGGCTACGGTCTCGTGGAATTTGGAGCCCCCAATGAAGAAGGCTTTCAGGAGGTCATTGGCACCACCTTCCACAATCACGTCATGCCTCTCATCCGCTATCGCACGGGTGACTATGTCCGCCTTGCTCCACCCGGCACCGGCGAGTGGCTCTGGCCCGCGGTCGAAGCCGTTGCCGGCCGCGAACACGAGTTTCTCGTCAGTGCCACCGGCCGCCAGATTTCCCTCACCGCCATCAACATGCACGACCGCATCTTCGATGGCCTCTGCGCCGTGCAGTTCTACCAGGCCGACCCCGGCCATGTCCAGCTCCGCTACCAGCCCGGCCCGCAGTGGCACACCTCCCAGGAGGCCGCCATCCGCGACGGCCTCACCCGTAAACTCGGCGACGATTTCACCCTGGAACTCCTCTCCGTCCCCGAGGTGGAAAAAACCTCCGCCGGCAAACACAAGTGGTTGGTAAAAGGCTAACCCACCATCTTGTTAATCCAAATAAATCTTGTCAATCCTGTCTAAAAAAGGTCTCGCCCCCACCCCTCTCCCCGCAATCGTTTGAAACAACTCGCCCAATACCAGGACGGCCGTCTGGAACTCCAGGAGGTCCCCACGCCCACTCCGCCCCCCGGCGGTATTCTCGTGCGGGTCACGCATTCCGTCAT
>JBGGMQ010000405.1:0-2970 GCA_041287975.1 Verrucomicrobium sp.
CTCATCCGCTGGGTGCGCCGACATTCATGTCGGCAACGAGCGTCTCCGGTCGAGCCTCTGCCGACATGAATGTCGGCGCACCCAGTGATACCTCACAGGTGCTGAAGAACGTGAGCAGGCGTGATGGTGCGTTTGCAGATGACCCCCTTCATTCAAAACCGTCCCACCTGCCCACACCAACGCATCAGTCTCAGCAGGCTCCACCGCTTCCGCGACAAGAACCCCCAATTCCTTTCGTTCCCATCCCCACCATGATTTCGTGTTTCTCCTTCTTCCATCGTGCCGCGGTTGCGCTCGGTGTCATTGCGGTCGCTTACACGGCCAACGCCACCTCCAAGCCCAACATCATCTACATCCTCAGCGATGACCTCGCCCAGGGAGATCTCGGCTGTTACGGGCAGAAGCTCATCAAGACACCGAACCTGGACCGCATGGCAGCGGAAGGCACGCGCTTCACCCAGGCGTACTGCGGCACCAGCGTTTGTGCGCCTTCCCGCAGCTCCCTCATGACAGGGCTGCACATGGGCCACTGCCCGATCCGCGCCAATCGCGAGATCAAGCCGGAAGGCCAGTTGCCGCTGCCGGCGGAGACACTGACGGTGGCGCAGGTGCTGAAGAGCGCAGGCTATGCCACGGCCTGCGTGGGCAAGTGGGGCATGGGCATGTTCGACACCACGGGCAGCCCGCTGAAAAAGGGCTTCGACCACTTCTACGGCTACAACTGCCAGCGAAAGGCACACAACTACTTCCCTCCGTACCTGTGGAATGACGACCAGCACGTGGAACTCGACGGCAAAACGTATGCGCAGAATCTGATCGCCAATGAAGGGCTGAAGTGGGTGCGCGAACAGCACGGCAAGGCCCCGGAGCAGCCCTTTTTCCTCTTCTATGCCATCACGCTCCCGCATGGCGACTTTGAAATCGACAGCCTGGGCGAGTATGCCGACCGCAAGGACTGGACGCCCACCCAGCAGGCCTATGCCGCCATGGTGACACGCCTGGACAGCGATGTGGGCCGCCTGCTGGCCCTGTTGAAGGAGCTCAAGATCGATGAAAATACCCTGGTGATGACCTCAGGCGACAATGGCTCCTCCTTTGCCCCCAACTCTGAGCTGGGCCGCCTCTTCGACCAGGCCATGGGTGGCAAGTTGCGAGGGTTCAAACGCGGCATGTATGAGGGAGCGCTGCGTCAGGCGTCGATTGCACGCTGGCCAAGCCAAATCCCGGCAGGCCGCGTCTCAGATGAACCTTGGGCGTTCTGGGACTTCCTGCCCACTGCGGCGGATCTTGCTGGAGCGAAACTGCCCACGGACTACAAGCCCGACGGCTTGTCGCTGGTCCCCTTCCTGAAGGGTGGACCTGCACCGCAGCGCGATTACTTCTACTGGGAGCTGCATGAGGGGGCCTCCATCCAGGCGCTGCGTTTCGACAAATACTGGAAGGCCGTGCGCAATGGCCCCAACCAGCCGGTGGAACTCTACAACCTACAAACGGACGAAAGCGAGTCCCACGATGTGGCCACCTCGCACCCTGAGCTGGTTGCCAAGGCCACGGACCTCATGGTCAAGGCGCGGGTGGACTCTGCCGACTTTCCCATGCGATCTGCCCCGCCAAGGGCCAATGCCATCAAAGGCAAGCAGGAAGAGAAAGGGAAAGACAAAGCGAACAGCCCTGCCAACTGACGCGAGCGACAGGATCGTTGGAAAGACGGGAAGCAGCGTACCGTTGAAGAGGCTTTCCGTCTTCTCCATCATTCATGCGCTCCCTCGTCTTTCATCTCCTGCTGCTGGTCTGCGGCTCTGGCACCGCCCGCCTCTGCGCGGCTGATCCTTCTGCCAAACCGCTGAACGTCGTCATTCTCTATGCCGACGACTGGCGGTTCGACACGCTCTCCTGCGCGGGCAATCCGGTGGTGAAGACACCGAACCTGGATCAACTGGCGAAGGAGGGCACCCGCTTCACGCGGGCCTGCGTCACCACTTCCATCTGCGGGGTGAGCCGTGCCTCCTTCTTCACGGGGCAGTGGATGTCACGCCATGGGAATCCGGCGTTTGCCATGTTCAAGACGCCCATGGCCGAGACCTTCCCCGCCCTACTGCGAGGCAAGGGCTACTGGGTGGGTCATGTGGGCAAGTGGCACAACGGGACCTTCCCCCAGGCAGAGTTTGACTTTGGCCGCAGCTACGCTGGGGTGCACTTCCTCAAGCAGCCGGATGGTTCAAGGATTCACGTCACGCAGAAGAATGAGAACGACGCCCTGGAATTCCTCCAGACGCGGCCCCAGGACAAGCCCTTTTGCCTGACGCTGGCCTTCTTCGCCACACACGCGGAGGACAAGAACCCCAGGCAGTACCTCTGCCAGCCTGAAAGCGAAGCGCTCTACCGCGATGTGACGGTGCCCACGCCCGCCACGGGAGACGACAGTTATTTCCGCAAGCTGCCGCCTTTCATTGCCAATGAGAAGAACGAGGGCCGCAACCGCTGGCACTGGCGCTTTGACACGCCGGAGAAGTACCAGGAGTCCATGAAAGCCTACTACCGCATGGCTACCGAGGTGGACACCGCCTGCGGCCGGGTGCTGGCGGCGCTGAAGCAGCAGGGCCAGCTGGACAACACGCTGGTCATCTTCACCACCGACAATGGTTATTTCCATGGCGAACACGGCCTGGCCGACAAGTGGTACCCCTATGAGGAAAGCATCCGCATTCCCCTGATCGTGCGCGACCCAAGACTCGCCGAGGCAAAGTGTGGCAAGACCAACGACGAGTTCGTGCTGAACGTGGATCTGGCTCCCACGATCCTCGCCGCTACGGGCACTACCGCCCCCACCACCATGCAGGGCAAAGATTTCGCCCCGCTCTATCTGGCAGAGACGCTCCCCGCCTGGCGGCAGCAGTTCTTCTACGAGCACGCCACCCTCCGCAGCCTGGACTTCATCCCCGCCTCCCAGGCGCTGGTGCGCAAGAATGA
>JBGGMQ010000406.1:0-4537 GCA_041287975.1 Verrucomicrobium sp.
GGCTGGCTCTTCAGCTCACTGGCTGATCGCTGGGGCCGGAAGCCAGTGATGATCCTCACCATCCTGTTCTATTCCATCTTCTCAGGTCTCATGGCCTTCGCCACAGACCTCTGGCAGATTGGTGTTCTCCGATTTCTGGTCGCCATGGGCGTCGCAGGTGAATGGGCCGTGGGTGCAGCCCTCGTTGCAGAGGTCTTCCCGACTGAGTCACGAGCCCGAGCCGCAGGCATCTTCCACTCCTCCAGCGTCATTGGCCTCTGGCTGGCCGCCGTGGTAGGCATGCTGGTAGGCACGGAGTGGCGCATCGCCTACCTCGTGGGCATCCTGCCCGCCCTGCTTGTGCTTTGGGTGCGCTCCGGAATCCAGGAGCCAGCCCCCTGGCTCAACGCCCGACGAACTCGCCGGGAACGGTTGGGGAGCTTCAAAGAACTGCTTCTCGATCCCGAGAGCCGACCCAAGGCCTTGCTCGGAGCCCTCCTGGCCATGGTGGGGCTGGCCACCTTTTGGGGAGTGTTTATTGCCGGGCAGGACCTCGCCCGTGAACTCTTGATATCGCTTCAGTTTTCAGAGTCCGATGCCGCCTACGACGCCAAATTTGCGTATGGCTTCGTCCAGACCCTCGGTGCTGCACTGGGCATGTTGTCGTTTGGACCCCTAAGCGTCCGCTTTGGAAGAAGGGGGGCATTTGCCTTCATGCATGTGGGTGCACTCGTCATCACACCTCTCATTTGCTGGCTCCCTGTTCAAATGGGCAGTTATCCGCTCTTGCTAATATTACTGCCTGTCTTTGGATTTTTTACACTGGGCATGCACTCCGGTTACGCCGTGTATTTTCCGGAATTGTTCCCCACTCACCTGCGTGCTACGGGGGCAGGGTTCTGTTTTAACACGGGGCGAATCCTCGCTGCGCCAGTGTTGTTTTGGTTGTCAGGGTTGTTGAAGTCGACCTTCCCGCTCACCCAGGCCATGACAATGTTATCTGGATTTTTTCTGGTCGGATTATTGATTCTGGTATTTCTTCCTGAGACCAAGGGGAGAGAACTACCGGAATAATAAAGACCATGCTGGGATTGAAAGTTCAGGATAACGCGGATTTTGGTGCCGAAATCATTCGGCGGGTGAGAGAACATAGCGGTCTCTCACGAGTGGAGTTGGCCCGCGTCATTGGCGTGGCTGCTTCCACCATCGGCAGACACGTGGATGCGTTGGTCGCCACGGGGTACTTCACAGAAAGTGTGGAGCCAACCAAGGAAGCTGGGCGCCCGCCGACACGACTGCGACCAAATCCCGCCCGAGGCTGCTTCCTGGGGGTGGATTTTTATGCAGACATGATGTTTGCCACTGCGGTGAACTTTGCCCAAGAGACGATCACGCAGCGCCGGATCGCCCTGAGGGGACACCTGGGTGTGGAGGCGGTCATCAAAGACATCACCAGTGAACTGAGGGAACTGGCGCTGGAAACGCAACTGCCGCTCCTCGCGGTGGGGCTGGCGGTGCCAGGTCGAGTGGACACCCGGCGTGGTGTGGGCTTGAAATATGTGCACGTCCCTGGCTGGGAGAATGTGCCGCTGTCTTCACTTGTGGGTGAGGCGGTGGGCGCACCCGTCTACATCGAGAACAACATCCGCACCATGTCACTTGCGGAGCGGTGGTTTGGCGAAGGCCGCGGCTGCCAGGATCTAGTTTGCCTGGGTGTGCGTTACGGCATCGCCGCTGGCGTCATTCGCGATGGACAACTGGCCACGGGCCACCAGGAACTGGGTGGCGAGATCCGCGGTTGGAACTGCCCGGTCTACAACGCCGTCGACGAGAAGTGGGAGTGGCGCTCTGGCGGCACCTTTGAAAAGTACGCTTCGGTCACAGCCGCATTGACCCGTTATCACGAATTGAGCGGACAGGATTTGGAGCTGGATGCCTTTCTGGGGGCGGTGAAAAACGGGGATGCACATGCTTTGGTTGCCGTCCGCGAGGTGGCAGCTGTTCATGGGTGGGCCATTGCCCAGATGGTGCAACTGATTGATCCCGAGATTGTCGTACTAGCGGGTCCGTTGACAGCATTGGGAGATCTCTACCTTGATCCCGTTCGGAACTTTGCGTTGCAGTTCGAGAGCGACTACCATCCCAGTGTGCCCATTCTCATCTCAGAGCTGGGTGAGTTCGCCGGCGCTGTCGGTGCAGCGGCGCTGGCTCTGGAGAAGTGGCGTCCGGCGGATGTCGGATAGTCTCTGGACTGTCCTGGACTTCGACACCTGCTCTTCCAAAAAATACTTCAACGGGTCGACCTTGGTCGGCCCGTTTTTGCGTTCCACCAGTGGAGTTTATTAATTTCTCTTAATCAAGTCATCGCCAGCGGTTTGGAGATTCAAATTTTTTTAAATCTTTTTGAGTTTGTGCAGCGCGCAAGTTGTCGAACGACCGATAACCTGAGACGTGCACCACCGGCACTCGCTGACTCCCTTGGCGCCCCGGTGTTCGTCAGAATCTTCTGCACCTTAACCCGACCGCTGAAGCTGGCATGATCTCCACCTCCACCCGAGAGCTACCGGAAACCACAGAAGGGCGATACAGTGTGATGCTCGCCCACTTTGCGCTTGGACGTTCGTCTTCCATTCAGGAGCGTTCTGTCCTCTGTCGAATCCTTGATGGCAGGGAACTTGATGACGTTTGTCCGATTGATTCTGCGATGCTCACTCTTGAGGAGCGCGCTCACTACCACTCCACGTTGCAAGACCGTCGGGCCTGTGCGTTGGCGGTGAGAACTCGCGCTGAGCTGCGGCGCATGCTTGCCCGTGAGATCGGTTTGCCGCCTCATCAGGTGCCGCTGCGCGATGATCTGCACGGCAAGCCCCGGTGTATGCATCCGGCAGTCGCTGACTTGGATTTTAGCGTGGCTCACTCTGATGATTGCTCTCTCATCGTGCTCGGAGAGGCAAGCGGAGTGGGTGTGGATGTGGAAGAGGTGGGTGACCAGGAGCCATCGGATGAGCACTTGGAGATCGTTTTTGACGATGACGAGTATCTCGCCTGGTCGCACCTGCCTGCGGCAGCGAGGCGACGGGCCTTTGCAGAGACCTGGACGATAAAGGAAGCCGCTCTGAAGGCTCTAGGGTTGGGGCTTGACGGTTCGCCTCATGCCATCAGCATTCACTTTGATGCCCTAGGCCAGGCGTGGCCTGTATTCCCCGGTCCGGGTTGGGCCTTCGAGCGCATCAACTTCTGCCCAAGGCACGTGGCAAGCTTTATCGCGGTCGTGCCTCCTGAGGCCCTGGCTTTAAACCGCATGGCGGCCTGAAAGCAGCGGACAACCAACTCCAGCCCCGCCTTAGGAAGTTGGAGTTTTGGTGGCAGGGATGACGGTTTCTGCCGGGGGAAGGGGAGGTGTTACGGGTGACGCAGGAGGGTTCACGATCATAGTAGGTGCGGTAGCTGGAGGCACGGGAGCACCGGTCGTCGCTGGCGGAGTTGTCCCAGGAGGGCTGGTGGCTAGAGGAGTTGCAGGAAGTGTGGTAGCAGGTTCGGGTGGTGCGACCGTCGCTGGAGCCGGGAAGGGATTCTCCCACACGTGCAGGGTGTAGCCATCGCCCAGCCCGCCGATGTCAGTGAGATACGCTGTGACTTTTTCCTGCCACTTCTTCAGATCGGGGGGCGCAAAGGGGCGCTCGGCGGTGCCGGGGAAGATCACATAGGTGACCTTGAGATCGCTCTCTGGCCGGATGTACGGGGTGGACTTTTCGTTGATCTGCTTGGCCACCATCAGTGAGGCCTCACCCATCTTCATGGTGGGGCCGTAGTCACCGCAGATGGCGGGGAGGATCTGCTTGCCGTGAATGACGGCGGCATAGTCACCAATGCTCGGCGCAAAGGGGTGCACCTTCGGATAGTCCCGGAAGATTAGGGAAATAACAACGAAGGGATCCTTCTCTGCGATCAGGCTGCTGCGTGTCTTGAGCGCCTTCACGATCCGATCCGCCTCGTCCATCTCACCTTTGAACTCGGCCTTCTTCGCGGCGGTGATGTTTTTCTTGCCGAACTCGGTCTTGGCAGCCTCGAACCGGGACTGCCAGCGGGCCAGCAGCGGGTTGACGGTGGTAGATTTCTTGGCCCATTCGTAGGTGGTGAAGGGCTTGTAATAATCGCTGTTGTAGATGTCCGCGCTCATGTTCGGCATGCGGTCGCCGTCGGAGCCGTCCGCCACCACATCCATCTCGCTCTGGATGAGCAGCACCTTCCGGTTGGAGGTGGGGTGGGAGAGCTCCAGGATCGTTTCGCAGTCGAAGAAGTTGTGCCGGTCCAGGATCTTGTTGAGCCGCGTCAGGTTCTTCTGCACTTCAGCCGTTTTGCGCTCATAGAGCTTGTGGTAGAAGCCGGAGACCTTGCCGCCGTTGGCCAGCATGGGAGCCAGGCCGGGCAGCACTTTGGGAAGATCGGGGTTGATGCGCGCCAGCTCGTCCAGAGACTCGTTGGGTTTCGGCACGCGGATCTTCAACTGAAAGTCCACCATGTAGGCGTCCTTGTCCTTGCGCTCGATGTTGGCGTA
>JBGGMQ010000407.1:0-5258 GCA_041287975.1 Verrucomicrobium sp.
CCTTGCTCATGACAATCTATGGAATGAACAAAGTGCCTAAACCAGCGAAGCGTCTCAACCAGCATCGTGCCTCAACTAGGCCGCTTGCGGCCGCCTAAACATTCATCCCAAAATACTCATGCGCATTCGCATACGAGATGCGCTTGATCATGCCGCCCACGAGTTCGAAGTCGTCAGGCACAAGCCCGTTGTCCATGTCGCGGCCGACGAGGTTGCACAAGATGCGGCGGAAGTATTCATGTCGGGGAGGGGAGAGGAAACTGCGGGAGTCCGTGAGCATGCCCACGAACTTGCTGAGCAGACCCGTGGAACTCAGGGCATTGATCTGCCACTCCATGCCTTCCATGGTGTCCAGGAACCACCAACCGGAGCCGAACTGCAGCCGTCCTGCAATGCCTTGCTCGTTGCCCTGGTAGTTGCCCACGATCGTGGCGAAGACGTAGTTGTCCTTCGGGTGAAGATTGTACAGCACCACCTTCGGCAGGTGGCCGCGTTGCTCCAGCGTGTCGAGGTAGAACTTCAGGCCCGCCGCGTGGTTGGGGTCGTCAATCGAATCAGCACCAATATCCCGGCCCAATTCATTGAAGAGGCGGGTGTTCGTGTTGCGCAACGCCCCAAGGTGCAACTGCTTGGTCCAGCCTTTCTCGGCATCGAGCTGACCAAAGTAGAGCATCAAGTAGGAGCGGAAGCCGACGATGTCCACTGCGGTGAGCTCCTGGCTTGTCCTTGCCTTGTCGAAAATCGCCTTCGCTTCAGCGTCCGTGGCCGTGACCGTGTCCATGGCGGTCAAACCATGGTCACTCAGCCGACCTCCCACCGAGTGGAAGAAGTCGTGCCGTTTGCGGAGGGCTGTCAGGAAAGACTCCAGCGTGTCGCAGGCCTCGCCACTCACCGTGGCCAGTTTGTTGGTCCACGTGTTCCAGGCATTCAAATCCTCCAACCGCATCCCCGCATCGGGGCGGAAGGTGGGATACGCCTTCACATCGAAGCCTGGCAATTGAGCCACTGCGACGTGATGTTCCAGTGAATCGGTCGGATCGTCCGTGGAGCACACCACCTTGACATTCGAGCGGCTCAGCAGATTGCGACAGGAGAATTCCGGCGTGGCCAGTTGCTCATTGCACCGCTCCCAAATCGATTCTGCCGTCTTCTCGCTCAGGAGTTCGTCGACGCCGAAGAAGCGTTTCAGCTCCAGGGCCGTCCAGTGGTACAGCGGATTGCGCAGTGTATTGGGAACGGTCTTGGCGAAGGCCAGGAATTTTTCCTTCCAGGGAGCCTTTCCAGTCACGTGGCTTTCGGGAATGCCGTTGGCGCGCATGGCCCGCCACTTGTAGTGGTCGCCTCCCAGCCAGATGTGGGCCAGACTCTCAAAACGCTGGTCGCGGGCGATTTCGTCTACCGGCAGGTGCGTGTGGTAGTCATAAATCGGCTCGTTCTCCGCAAACTCGTGATAAAGGCGGCGCTCCGCCTTGGTCGTCAGGAGGAAGTCGTCGTGGATGAAGGACATCTGTCGAACTAACGCGGCAAGCGAAGGCGCTCAAGCGCTAAGTAGCGCAGACTGGTGTCTGCTGGTCGCCGATTTGGACATCATCTTCATTGCCTCAGGAGCAAGGATTGGAGCCTGGGGAGCGTGCCGACCTGCCCTAGTTGAGCCGGTCTTCACACCAGACGTATCCTGGGGTGTACACCGCACTGATCTCGGCACCTTCCATGTCATGCCCTGCCGTGGCCGTGAACCACGCCTCTCCTGGGGAGAGCACCGACGGGTAGAGCCATTCTTCATCGCCAATGATCAAGCGGGGAATCAGTGACAGGCCGGTGTTTTCAATCTCCCAGCGTAGTGTCAGTGGATACTCTCCGCCATCCGAGGGCCACAATGCCCGGTCCAGCCAGCCAATCAGGCCCGAGCCGTTGGCAATGTCTGAAATCTCTCCCGTGTCGAGGTTGATGCGGATGCCGAACTCGACGGCAAACTCTCCACCATCGCTCCGCAGCGCGAACACAAGACTTGGGTGCGGCATGGGGTTGGAGGCCGAAATTTGGAAACCAAACCCGTTCGTCTGTCGACCCACTCGCACGGTTCCAAATCCTTTTGTTAAAAAGGATGAGTAGTTGTCTGGAACAGTCTCGATAGCGGACACTCTCATTTTGTTGGCAGTTGGAAATTATGAATCCCGTTTCGGGCTATTCAAACACTTCGTTTATAATTTCCATAATTGCAATCAAAAACAGCGGGGAGTTTTTTAGAAATAGCTACTATGGAGATTCAATAACTCATCAGGACTATAGATTTGGATGTTTCTGGGGCAACTAAAAGACATAAGGAATATGCCTAACGAATCTTAAGCTTTAAGGAAACTTACGCATCTCAGCACCTCAGGCCGTCTGAATCGCCTGTCGCCAGCGAATTCTCCCCCCCAATCTAATGCTAAAAACTTGCCCTCGTCTTCGTAAGGAGGTTTCCTGATCTGAATGCCATTCAACCCGTTGATGATTATGAGATTTCCGGTTCTTGCCCCGCTTTGCCTGCTCGCCACAACGATGGCGGTTTCCGCCGCCAACTGGCCGGGATTCCGCGGCCCCAACCACGATGGTTCGAGCCCCGAAACAGGTCTGCCCGAAAAATTCAGCAAAACCGATGGTGTGAAGTGGGCGGCAGACATGCCGGGGCCCGCCGCCTCCGTGCCAGCCGTTTGGGGAGACCACGTCTTCGTTAGCTCATCCAACCCCACCACCCAGAAGCTCATGGCCATCTGCCTGGACGGCAAGAATGGAAATGTGAAGTGGCAGAAGGAAGTCACTGATGGATATCAGCATGACGATCGCAGCAATCTGGCCTCGCCATCCCCTTGTACCGACGGAGAGCGTGCCTACTTCTTCTATGGCACCAGCGTCCTGGTCGCTTACGACTTCGCGGGAAACGAAGTGTGGAAACGGGATCTGGGCAAGGACTACGGCAATTTCGGCACCCAGTGGACCTATTCCAGCAGTCCTGCCTTGGACGGTGGCAAGCTCTACATCCAGGTGCTGCAGCGCAATCAAGCCTTCGAGTTCCACGGTCTCCAGAAGGGTGACCCAAATGGCAAGAACGAGAGCTACATCCTCGCGCTGGAGCCCAAGACGGGGAAGGAAATCTGGCGTCAGGTGCGTCCCAGCGATGCCCAGGCGGAATCGCTGGAGGCTTTCAGCACCCCCGTCTTCCATACTCACAATGGCAACCGCATCATGCTCATTTCCGGCGGCGACACGCTGACCTGTCACAATGCCACCACGGGCCAGGAGTTGTGGCGCATGGTTTCCTATAACTCAGGCAAAATCGGTCACTGGCGTCACGTGCCATCTCCGGTCGCAGGGGATGGTGTCGCCCTGGTCTGCGCACCAAAGAAGGAACCGGTGTTCGGCCTCAAACTCGATGGCTCAGGCACGGTCGAGCCGACCTGGACCTCTGATTCCAAAGAGGCCAGCAGCGACGTCAGCACCCCGTTGTTCTACCAGGGCAAATTCTACGTGCTCGACAGCGATCGCAAAGCGCTCTCCTGTATCGAGCCGAAGTCCGGCAAAGTGATCTGGCGGGGTGAATTCAACACTCGCGTGAAGATGGAGGCATCTCCCACCGGTGCGGACGGCAAGATCTATGCTGTGGATTTCATGGGCAATGTGTTCGTGGTCAAAGCCGGCGGTGAATCCTTCGAACTCTTGCACCAGGCCAAATTTGGGCAGGAAGGCATGACCGCGACCAACAACGACAAGATCTGCCGCGCTGGCATAGCGGTTGCCAATGGCAATCTCTTCATTCGCGCTCAAGACCGGCTGTATTGCATCGGCAAATGATGGCTGGAGAGGCTGGGTCAGCGCCTTTGGCACAACGGATTCGCCTCCCTATTTGTTTCCTCTTGTCTCAGTTTGGGGGCGGGCGTTATCCTAGACGTCCGCCCCTTCCTTTTTCAGTTTCCCCGCTTTATTTTTGCTTCCTCATCCCATGAAAGCCACCTTCAGCGTATTGCTGGCCCTTTTCGCCAGTGGTTTTGTATCAGCCCCGAGCGCAACAGCGCAGGATCGGGTGCTGCCGCCACCTGCCAAAGAGATCCCGGCAGATCTTAAATCCGCTCTGGAAACGGAACTGGTCAAGGTGACGACAGACTTCCAGACGGTGAAGGAGCACGAGCGCGCAGCGGATGCCGACATCTTCTTGAAGGCGGTTCGGTACGCCCTCGAGTTCGGGGAGTGGTACGACAAGAAGCCTGAGGATGGGGTGAAAAAGGCCAAGGAGCAGCTCGCCGAGGCGGCGAGGCGTATCGAGGGGTTGAAGAAGGATGAAACCCCGTGGCTCGATGGCCCAGGATCGAAGGTGCTGGGTTTCTACTCGCAGATTGACGATTCGCCCCAACCCTATGGTGTCGAGGTTCCCGAGGGTCTGGCTTGGGGCAGGGGAAAGAAGGCCGTTCCACTCTGGATCTGGCTGCATGGTCGCGGAGACACTGCGACCGACATTCACTTCATCGCCAGCAGGATGAAGAGCAAGGGCGGCGAATTCAAGCCCAAGGACGCCATTGTGGTCCATCCCTTTGGCCGGTTCTGCAACGGCTACAAGTCGGCTGGTGAGACAGATGTGCTGGAATGCCGCACAGAAGTCTTGCACCGTTTCAACGGTGATCCCAATCGCGTGGCCATGATGGGCTTCAGCATGGGCGGTGCCGGTGCCTGGCACATGGGCGCGCACTTTGCCGATCAGTGGGCCGTGGTGCACGCCGGGGCAGGTTTTGCAGATGTGCAGCGGTACCTGAACCGGGTTCCGGGAAAAAAGCCGGCTGGCTTCTCCGCCCCCTGGTATGAGAAGACTCTCTGGGGAGTCTATGACGTTCCAGACTACGCCCGCAATTTCTTCAATGTCCCGCTGATCGCCTACAGCGGCGAGAACGATGCGCAACGTGACACCGCGGAGTACATGGCGGAGGTTCTAGCAGGGCAGGGCTACCAGCTCCAGCATCTCATCGGGCCGGGCATGGGGCACAAATACTTTCCTGAAACTCGCGACCAGGTCGCATCCATTGTTGAGAAGGCGGTCAGCGCCGGGCGGAATCCCTTGCCGGACAAGTTGGTGCTCCAGTACCGCTCCACTCGCTATGCCCGCATGTACTGGCTCCAGGTGGTGGAGATGCTGAGCGACGGGAGCCCGATTCTCATCGTGCAGAACGAAAAGCAGGATCGCACGCGCGATATCAACCTGAGCGGGCTGCGGGCGCGCTTCGGCAACTTGC
>JBGGMQ010000408.1:0-9769 GCA_041287975.1 Verrucomicrobium sp.
TCTCTGCGTTGGATGCAGCATGCTCCAGTTCCACTGCGTGGAGCCGGGCGATGCGCTCACGGTTGAGAGGGCGAAGGCGCCGGGCAAAGACTTCAAGGATGAGGCGATCCTTCGTGCCGAAGTGGTAGTTGATCGCTCCAAGATTGGCGTTGGCAGCCGTGATGACCGCCCGGGTGGAGACCCCGGCCACTCCATGCTCAATCAGCAGGCGCTCTGCGGCGTCAAGCAGCGCCTCACGGGTAGCGCTGGTCTTGGGCAGAGGGCTGGTTGCGGGTGCGGACGCTTGGGGGATGCTGCTGCCGGAATGCATGCGGTAGCTCCCGGGGTAAGGAGCGGATTCATACGAACGTATGAATCAATCGACGAAAGTCAAGCACATTCAGCCGGAGGGGGGCGGGGAGTCAAAGCTGAGAATTTTATCAGTGGGAGATGTAACCCATACACAGGGACAGGCTGTTTCAAGGTGTGGGCACTGACTTGCCGCTCGCCTGAAGTTTCCCACTCATTTCGCGCCGCCTCCTTGAATGCTCTCTCTCCCATAACGTCCCTGTCACCCCTATTGGGTGACCGAACGTCGATCATTTTTGCATATTCCCCAAATCTTCAACCGCAACGCGACGGGTTAAATTGACTTGTTCCAGGTTTTGTTAAAACAGTTATCAGTCCTGACATCCTATTATGATAAAGTTCGCCATATCTATTTTCGGGGCCGCTTGTGTCGCGGCTCTGAATCTTTCGTCGACGGTATTGGCCCAGCCGCAACTTCAGACCGTTGATTATTATTCGCCAGTACAGGGCAACTGGAATACGCCGATGGCTGGCCCGATCCGCTTGGACCTTGGCAACGGCCTTGGGATGGGAACCATCACGTTCACGAGCCTAAATGGCGGCAGCATTCTGACTCAGGCGGTTGGAAACACGACGGATAGTTACGATCAGATGTTGGGAAATGGAACCTCGCTTTCTTACGATCAAGAAATCAATTTTCGGATCGGAGTAGGTCCAGACCCCGCCTTTTTGTCCGGTTTCAGAATGACGGTGACTCTGGATCAGGGAACCTTCGGTGCTGGGTCGCTCTTTTTGGTTCGCAGCCTCGACTGGTGGAACAATAATCCTGAAAATCCGAATGTTAAGCAATTTTTCGATCACTCCTACGATCTCGGAACCCCCTATGCTGATGTTTTGCCAACGGACTCGTTGTATGGCCCCGAAGTCAAAGGGCTCCTTGCCAACGACGGGAACGGTATTTATTCAGCGGCATCGGTGAATTCGGTCACTTACGGGACTGCGTTTCCCATCAGTAGCACGAGCAATACTTTTGCAGTCCAGTTTTATACGAATATTGCTTACACCGGTGCCATCGCCATGACGATCGCTACGCCCATTCCTGAGCCCGCCTCGGGGCTCCTCGTCCTTGCGGCAGGCGTTGTTTTCACCCTGTATCGTCGCCGGAGGGGCGTGAAGTCTGAGATCTGAGTCTCGTGGATGTTTGAAAAAAACCGCCGTAAAACACGGCGGTTTTTTTGTGCTCACACGCAGCACGTCGAACGTGAAAAAAAGACCCTGCTGACTTGCCCGACAGGGTCGGGTGGCAGCAGGGTCCAGCTAGATGGATTCGAGGGTCTAAAGCCGGTTCGTGGATGAATGAACCGTCGAATGTCTTGTTATTCAACGTTCACTCTCGGGAGCTTCCAGATCTGGTCGGCGTATTCCTGGATGGTGCGGTCGCTGGAGAAGAAGCCCATGCGAGCAGTGTTCAGGATGCTCATGCGAGTCCAGTTCGTGGAATCGCGATAAGCGTTGTCGACCTCGGTCTGGCAGTCCACGTACGCACGGTAATCCGCGCAGCAGAGGAACGGGTCGCCACCTTCAAGGAGGCTGCCGCGGAGAGGTTTGAAGTCGTCCGAGTTGCCGGTGAAGAAGTCACTGCCGATCCAGTCGATGGCGTTGCGCAGTTCAGGATCATTCCAGTAGTAGTCCCAGGGGTTGTAGCCCTTCTTGTGAAGCTCTTCCACTTCCTCGACTGTGAGGCCGAAGATGAAGATGTTGTCGTCGCCGACCTCATCTTTGATCTCGACGTTCGCGCCATCGAGCGTGCCGATGGTGAGCGCACCGTTGAGGGCCAGCTTCATGTTGCCCGTACCGCTGGCTTCCTTGCCGGCGGTTGAGATCTGCTCAGAGATGTCCGCAGCGGGGATGATGCGCTCGGCAAGGGTGACACCGTAGTTGGGCAGGAAGATCACCTTGAGCTTGCCAAGGATGCGGGGGTCATTGTTGACCTTCTCCGCGATGGCATTGAGGGCAAAGATGATGTTCTTGGCGAGGTAATAACCCGGGGCTGCCTTGGCGGCGAAGATGAACACGCGGGGCTGCATGTCATACCCTGGATCCTGAAGGAGGCGGCGGTAGAGCGTAAGGATGTTCAGCAGGTTGAGGTGCTGGCGCTTGTACTCGTGCAGTCGCTTGATCTGGACGTCGAAGATGGCGTCGGCGCTGACCGTGTAGCCGGTGAGATCCTTGATGATGTGCGTGAGACGCTCTTTGTGCAGGCGTTTGATGGCCCGGAAGCGCTGTTGGAAAGTGGGGTCCTCTGCGAACTTCTCCAAGCCCTTGAGCTTGCTGGCGTCTTTTGTCCAGGCGGTCCCGATGGACTCGTTGATGAGGGTCGTGAGCTCCGGGTTGCAGACCATGAGCCAACGGCGCGGTGTGATGCCATTGGTCATGTTGAGGAAGCGGTCGGGATAGAGTTCGTTGAACTCTGGGAACAGCTTCTCTTTCAACAGGCGGGTGTGAAGGGCGGCCACACCATTGGTGTTGTGGCTGCCATGCACGGAAAGGTGGGCCATGCGCACAGACTTGCTGCCGTTCTCGTCAATCAGCGAGAGCTTACGCATCTTCTCGACATCACCTGGCCATTTCTTGCCAATGACATTGGTGAGAAGGTGCGAGTTGATCTCAAAGATGAGCTGCAAGTGGCGGGGTAGCACGCGCTCGAACAGGGGCACGCTCCAAGTTTCCAGGGCTTCTGGAAGGAGGGTGTGGTTAGTGTAGGAGAAGGTGCGCTGGCAGATGTCCCATGACTCAGTCCAACCCATGCCTTCCACGTCCACCAGGAGGCGCATCAGCTCAGGGATGGCGACTGCGGGGTGGGTGTCATTGAGCTGGATGGCGACCTTGTCGGCAAAGTTGCCCCAGCCTTGGTTGTCACGCTTGTAGCGACGGATGATGTCGCTCAGTGAACAGGCGACAAAGAAGTACTGCTGCACGAGGCGCAACTCTTTGCCGCTCTCCGTGGCGTCGTTCGGGTAAAGGATCTTGGAGACCGTTTCGCCGGCGGCCTTCTCGTGAAGGGCCTCAATGTAGGAGCCCTCATTGAAGACACGAAGGTTGAACTCATCCGTGGCGCGGCTTTCCCAGAGGCGGAGGAAGTTGACGGTTTTCGAGTCAAACCCGATAATGGGGATGTCCCAGGGGAGGCCAACGATCTTCTTGGTGTTTTCCCAAGTGTGGACGGAGTTGCCGCGGTCGTCGAAGTGCTGGATGGCGCGGCCATAGAGGCTCACCTCCACCTTGTACTCAGGGCGGATGATGTTCCAGGGGTTGCCATCGCGAATCCAGGGGTCGGGCTGCTCCACCTGGCGGCCATTGACGAACTCCTGACGGAAGAGGCCGAACTCATAGTGGATGCCGTAGCCGACGGCTGGAAGATCGACGGTGGAAAGGGAATCGAGGAAACAAGCAGCGAGACGGCCGAGACCACCATTGCCGAGGCCCATGTCCGCCTCTTCATTGATGATCGTCTGGAGGTCCTGACCGAGCTCGGTGAGCGCAGTGTTCGCGGCCTCATACAGTCCGGTGTTGCGGAGGTTGTTTTCCAGCAGGCGGCCCATGAGGTACTCAAGGGAAAGGTAGTGAACACGGCGGGTGTTCGAGCTGCGATGGGATGCCATCGTCTTGAACGAGATCGCAAGGGCCCGGTCCCGCACGGCCATGCAGGTAGCCGTCCACCAGTGAGCCTTGCGGGCGGTGGTGGGGTCATGTGCCAGCGTAAAGAGCAGGTGGTTCCGAATGGAAGCTTTCAGCGACTGGGCCACTTCGTCTTCATTGAATGAAGTCGGTGCTTCTGCGGGAGTGGTGGATTCTGATTGCAACATGGGTGATGAGAACGTTTGGGTGGAAAGCGTTGCTGGAAGAATGAAAGAGAGCGAGACCGGGGGAGGTGTATCAAGATTCGTCCGTGGCGTGAGCCTGGCCCTGGCGGATCATCCACTTGGGCAGTTCAGCGGGGGCGATCAAAAGAGTGATCTCGCCTTTGGGAGCTTTCATCAAGAAGTGGTTAAGCACGGATTGAGCCGAACCGCGCTGAAATTCCTCAAACATTTTTGTGAGTTCGCGAGCCACGACAACCGGATGTTCGGGGGCGCGGTTGGCGATCATCTGCAAGGTGTCGACGAGCCGGTAGGGGGACTCGAAGTAGAGGCTGGTGCACTCCCGGGCGAGCGCGACTTCCATCTCTTTGTCTCGCTGACCTTTCTTGTGCGGGAGAAAGCCGCCAAAGTAGAAGGGGACCGTGGGCAGGCCGGAGCCCGCCAGAGCGGTGAGGACAGCGCTGGCACCGGGAATGACCTCCACCTTGTGACCTGCAGCGATGACGGCGAAGACAAGCCGCTGGCCGGGGTCCGACACAGTGGGGAAGCCAGCATCGGAGACGAGGGCAATGTTCTGGCCTTCTTCAAGCTTGGCAATGAACTCAGGAATGCGACGGGCCTCATTATGCTCGGTCAACGACACGAGGGGGACGTGAAGACCGTGATGCTGGATGAGGTGGATGGTCCGGCGAGTGTCTTCGCAGGCGACGAGGGAAGCGTTCTTCAGCACCTCCACGGCACGGAAGGAAAGATCACCCATGTTGCCAATGGGCGTGGCGACAAGCTGGAGCCGTCCTGCAGGAAGGGAATCAGGCATGGTGAAAAAGAAAGGGCGCTGCTGGTGCAGCGCCCGGGGGACTTGAAGGGAGTGAACGAGACTCTACTGGCTTACCAGCCTTCGGAGATCTGGCTGGCGAGTGTGATCGACAGACGTTCGGCAGCGTCGGCAAGCGCCTGGCGCTCGGTGAGCTGCACGTTCGGGTCGAGCACGATGTTGGAAGCTCCCTGAGCGATGCCATTCATCAATTCCGTGCCTGCGGTATCATTGACCGTGTAACGGATGTTCAAGCGCATGAGAAGCTCGCTGGTACGAAGCGTGTTGCTACGGACGGCGCGGAACTGGCTGCGTTGAATGGTGGTGATGGTGGCGTTGAGCACAGCGTCCGCCTCATCGGCAGGTACGATCTTGTACGCACCATCCATCTGCAGCTTTTTGATCAACGCGTTGGTGGCGAGCACTTCGAGCCGGGGCTCAAGTGTATCGTTCTTGAAGGTTGGAACGGCCAGCTTCGTGACGTTGACCATTTTTGCAGGCTTGCTGGCACCCAGTTGATAGCCAGCGCAGTTGGTAAGAAGAGAGAGGGCCAGGGGAGCGAGCAAAAAGGCAAGCTTTTTCATGGATTGGGAGTAATGAGGTTGGCCGGAAGTCTTGGGAGTGATGCCTTGCTAGAAGAACGTTAGTTAGCCTTGGGAGCGGGCTCAGGGGCGGGTGCCGGTGCTTCAGGAACTGGAGCGGGGGCAGGAGCCGCAGCTTCAGGAGCAGGTGCGGGAGCCGGAGGGGCTGGCACTGGAAGGGGAGCCAAGGAAGGGGCTTCCAAAGCGCCAGCAGGCACTGGAGGAACAGGAAGCGGTGCGCCTGGAGCAGGCTTGCCATCCGCAGGCGGAAGGATCATGCCTGGGTTGGGAGCCTCGGTGCCGGGACGGGTGGGCAGTTCGGGCTCCTTGAGTGGCACAGGCTGGAAGCTGTCTGGCTCGACGCGCATTTCAGGCTTACGATTGACCTTGGCGATGAGGGGAGCAGGAGGACCGGAATATTCATCACGGTTCTTCAGGTTCACCGCTGCAGGGACAGTGTAGTCTGCCACGCCTCCGGTAGCGGCCTGTTCCTTCATTTCATCAGGGAAGGCAGCAGCAAGACCCGCAAGGCGGTTGCGGGCATCGAGAGCGGCTTCAGGGGCACCAAACTTGATGGCTTCGTTGTAGTAGATCGCAGCAGCTTTGGCCTTGCCGGACTTCTCGTAGAACTTGCCGATCTCCAGGGAGCGGAAGGACTGGGAGGTATTTACTTCCTGAATGAGTGACTCAGCTTCGCCAGTACGTTCGCCCGTTGGGTTCGTCAGCTTGTAGGACTCAAGGGCATCGCGGGTGGCATTGAGGTTCTGCGCATCTTGCGTCTTGCGGGCGGCAGCGCTGCTGATGGCACCAATGCGGAACTGAGCTTCCGAGGCGAGCTTGGTGTTGGGATAGTTTTCCACCACAGCCTGGTAGGAAGCATTGGCCATGGCTTTGTCGCCATCGTCCTGATACACTTCACCAATGGCGAACTGCGCGTACGGGGAGTATTTGCCGTAGGGAGAGTTCTTGATGACGCCTTCGTACATTTTCACGAGCTCGGATTTGTCGAGCTTCATGGGGATCAAAAGCAGGCTGGGCTGCTTTTTGCCAGCCTTGGCTTCCTCAGCAATTTCAAACTGCTGTTGCAGGGCGTCGTTGAAACGGGGGCTCTGGCGGTAGTTGTTGATGAACTTCTGGTAGCCATCGTAAGCGTCCTGAAGCTTGCCAGAGGAGCGAAGAAGTGCGGAGTGCTCGAACTGGGCCACTGAAGCGGCGTCGGTGAAACGGTACCGGGCTACAATGTCCTTGTAGAGGGACTGGGCACGACCGGAATTGCCTGTGGAGGCGGCAGTCTTGGCGTCGCGAAGCATCTCGGCGGCGGCAGCTTCCTGGGAGTTCTTCTCAGAGGCGGAAGGAACGGTCTCTTCTTTGCCTTTGAACCACTTAAGGGGGTTGGCCTTGCCAAAATCGACCGCGGGAGCAGAGGGCACGGCAATCGCCAGCGCAGAGGCAGTGGTCAGTGTGACGCGAAGGACGGGGTGCACTTTCATTCTGGCGAAACTAGTGGAGAGTGTGGGAGGCGTCAACTGGTGGAATTTTGGATTTATAAAGCAACGCTTCCCGTTCTGGTTGCAGGATGGGATGGGGTCAAAAAGGAGGTCCGACATGTGGGCCGGACCTCCCAAGTTGTTTCAAAACGAGCCAGTTAGATGGCGGCCACGATGGCTTCGCCGATCTCGCGGGTGTTCACTTTGCGGGTGCCTTCGGCTCCGCTGTAGATGTCGCCGGTGCGCAAACCATCATCAATAACCTTGCGAACGGCTGCTTCGATGGCCTGTGCTTCGGCTTCAAGACCGAGAGAGAAACGCAGCAGGAGAGCCGTGGAAAGGATTTGGGCGATAGGGTTGGCAATGCCCTTGCCAGCGATGTCAGGGGCGGTGCCGCCGCTGGGCTCGAAGAGGCCAAAGTAGAGGCCGTCACCCTTGGCTTTGCCGAGGCTGGCGCTGGCCAGCATGCCGAGGGAGCCGGCGATCATGGCCATCTCATCGCTAAGGATGTCGCCAAAAAGGTTTTCGCACAGCACCACATCGAACCCGCGTGGATTCTTGATGAGCTGCATGGCTGCGTTGTCCACGTAGAGGTGGGAGAGCTTCACATCGGGATAGTCCTTGGCCACTTCCTCGACAGTGGCCCGCCAGAGGAGTCCGTTTTCCAGCACATTGGCCTTGTCGATGGAAGTGAGCTCTTTGCGGCGACCCTGAGCGGCCTTGAAGGCGACGTGGGCGATGCGCTCGATTTCGCTCTTCTTGTACACCATGGTGTCGACGGCCGTCATTTCGCCGTCGATTTCTTTACGGAACTTTGGCTGGCCGAAGTAGAGGCCACCGGTGAGTTCACGCACGCAGAGGACGTTGAAGCCGCCCGCGATCAATTCGTCTTTAACTGGGGACGCGTGGGTGAGGGAAGGGTAGCAGATGGAGGGGCGAAGGTTGGCAAATAGGCCGAAGTGCTTCCGCAGAGGCAGCAAGGCTCCGCGCTCGGGCTGTTCGTTCGGGGGAAGCTTTTCCCACTTCGGGCCGCCGACGCTGCCAAACAGGATGGCGTCGCTCTGCCCACAAACGGCCAGTGTGTCCTCGGGGAGGGCCTTGCCTTTGGCGTCGATCGCAGCGCCACCGACGAGCTGTTCACTGAATTCAAACTGGGCGCCGAATTTTTCCGTGATTTTGCCAAGAACCTTGAGGGCTTCTGCCATCACTTCGGGGCCGATACCATCACCTGCGAGCACTGCGATCTTGTGAGCTTTAGTCATCCCTTGCGCATAGCTTCGGGCTGAGAGGTGTGCAAGTTCTTGCTTTGAGTCTCCGCAGCAACCGGGGGCGAAAGCGGGGCAGCGACGGGAAAGGTGGCTGCGGCAGTTTTGACTACTGGGCGGCTCTCCTCATGATGGATCATGCAGTGCACGAAGTAGAGTTTCGTGACGGTGGTGGTGGAGTGGACGAACGGGTACAGGTTCTGCTGGCCCAGGCTGCTGGAGATTTCATTCAGCGCGGGTGAAAGCGCGGACCAGCGGTGAATCATGTCGAGAAACTCACACGGGCTGCCTGCCTGGAAGGGAAGGGGCAGCTTGATGGTGGCGGGATCAAATGACGTTTCCGCTGTCACGGTCGCGGGCAGCATGCCGAATTCGCGGGCAGTTTCCAGGGCGTCCGTGATGTGGAGGTAGTGCGCCCAGGTTTCTGCCCAGTCTTCCCAAGGGTGGGTGGTGGCGTACGCGGAGACGTAAGAGAGCTGCCAGCCGGAGAGAGGCCCGGAGGTGTAGTGGCGCTGAAGGGCTGCGGCGTAGTTTTGCGTTTCGTCACCGAAAACAGCGCGGAAGGCGGACAAGAGCTCCGGGTTGACCGGAGCCTTTTCAAACCACAGGTACCAGTAGTAGTGAGCCAGTTCGTGCCGGAAGTGTCCCAGGAGAGTGCGGTAGGGTTCTCTCATCAGTTCGCGATTCCGTTCGCGGATGGAGTCGCTGGCCTCTTCCAGGTTCATCGTGATCACTCCAGCCAGATGCCCCGTGAGTACGGGCAGCTGTGGGGTGGGGACCAGGAAGTCAAAGGTGAGGCCCGAAATCGGATCCTGAGCCCGGTTTTGAAGGGGGAGGTCCAGCTGGATGAGTGAGTAGAGCGCCCTTCGTTTGGCCCGTTCGAACTTGGCCCAGGCTGAGACCCCGGGCTGGGCGCTCAGATTTGGGATGAGGTGATTGAACTTGCACGCAAAGCAAAGAGAACCCGTTGGGCTGCGGGGGACCACCCAGTTGCACACACCGTGCTGAATGCCATTGTTGCACCATTGATGAGGCGAGTCCTTCGTGAGGGGGATCATCGTCGATGTGGCCATGTCATAGCCCACTGGAAGACCGCACTGGAGACAGTGGCTGTTTTCAAAGAAGAGGGTGTTGGAGCAACTGCACTTGAAGGCTTTCATTCGTGACGCTGAAGGTGAGGAGGGCGGGAGTGCCAGAGGGGTGCGAAGGTCGAAACGGGCATTGTATGACGGAATGGGACCCGCAGGCAACCTCGTTCCGACCTTGAATCGCACGGAGTAACGAAATGAATGTGTTGGCAGGCTGATTCTTCAGAGGCTAAAGCTGCGGCGGCTCCCAGTGCTTGGATATTCGTCAGGTTTGACGTGTTGCCATTCAAGGATGGGAAGGGGCATGGCAAAGTGCACAAGGAGTGCTGGAGTGCTGGAGTGCCGTGTCTCGACCTCCGAAGTCCTTCCCCGAAGGGGATTCTGCC
>JBGGMQ010000409.1:0-2718 GCA_041287975.1 Verrucomicrobium sp.
GCGGGTGGAGATCGCCTACTTTTCCTTCCCCGGGAATGAGGCGCAAGGCCTGGCGACCGAAATGGCCCGCCAGATGGTGAAGATGGCCCGGGAAGCAGATGCCAATGTGACCATCACGGCGCAGACCCTGCTGGAACGCAACGCCTCCCACAGCGTGCTGGAGAAGAATGGGTTTGTGAAAGCTGGGACCGCCGAGGATGTGGATGCAGGGACCGTGCAGGAATGGCAGTTTGCGTTGCAAGGTGTGAGTGTCTCCTGAGCCCGGACAGGTACGGTCTCCCAAGTGGATTTAGCCGCTCCTATTGACCTCAAGATCACCTCGCCTGTAGCCGCGTCTTCCCGTCATCCGGTGCCGCGATCACGGAGACCAGCACCTGCGTGTCAGGTGCCTTCCCAGAGTAGAAAGAGATGTAGTGATTGCCCCCGATTACTGTGGCGTTGGCATTCCCTGAATCGAACATGACTCTGCCACCCATCGCAACAGGCTCCGACACCGGCCATTTCTGAGAATCGTTGAACACCATTTCTGGATCGACAACTCGACGACGAAGCACTCCGGCACCACGATGGTAGTAGTAGTTGCTTAGCAGCCCGGTTTGCGCGTCGAGCACCAGACTCGGTGTGGAGGCTGCGATGTCACCAATGTTGGTCTTGCTGCGCGTCCATGTCTTGCCGTAGTCTGCCGATACCATCTGGAACTGGCCACCTCCGATCTCCGTCCGCCCGATGGCAAGGATACGACCATCACCAAGATACACCGCGGCAGGCTCCGTAGGCCACTCCGCCTTTATCAATCCAGACTCGATGGGGGTCTGGGTCCACGTGGTGCCATTGTCACTGCTGGTCAATGTGCCCCAGGCGTTCGTGGGCTTGTCTCCATAGTCACCCGCGAACCACAAGGCCATGAGCCCGACCGTAGGTACGGCAAAAACATCGGTGATCTGCATCGGGCGCACGGCCAGCGACGGCGTCGCCACGAGCTTGAAGGTGACCCCGTCAGCGGTGCGATAGAGATCCTGAAACCAGTTCTTCCCCACGCGGCGAACCCACAGGAGCATGGCTCCAGTGGAGTCCAGCCCCTTCCCGACAGCAACATCGCCGTAGCCCGGCGAGTCCGCGACAACCGTTTCCGGTGTCCATGTTTTTCCTCCATCCGTGGAGGTGCGTGCATAGACGGCGCGGGAGTCCTCATCTATGGTGTGCCCTGTGCCCCGGCTGTACACACAGACCAGCTTGTCTCCGATGGCCTGAATCATCGGCCATGAGTTGTACCCGCTGACATCCTGCACCACTCGGGGCTCTGCGAGAGCCTCCAGCGGCGTCACCTTTACCATGGCCAGGCCCGTGGGGCTAGTGAAGGTATCGCCCGCATCGCCCGGCTCCCGCTGAATCCGCACCCACAGCGGAGCTCCTGGCTCTACTTTGTAGTACGATTCCAGGAGAATGGTCCGGGTGTGAAAGGGTGCAGCAGGCAAAGCCGTGCGTACGGGCATGCCCAGAACATACCGCTCTGTAAACGGAGCGCTGTCCACCATCTGAGACAAGTGGACTCGATAGACATCGTCGTACTTGGGGCTCGTCGCAGCGTCCGATGTGGTCACAACGATCTCGATCTTCACGGCGGCGCACTCGCTGGGCAGACCTGTCACCAAACCGGCTACGGACTGCCCTACGGTGCCGCCCGACAATGACCATACCGGAATGTGCGTGGAGCCGTTTGACATGAGCACCAGAGAAGGCTGGCCCGTCGCGATTGAAAGGTCGTTCGCATTCAGGCCAATCGGGGACCACTTGGCGGAACCTCGCTTCTCAACCCCTTTTGCACCAGCTTCCAGGGCAGCCCGCCTGTTTTCGCCGGGTGCATTGACAGCATCGTTCGCCCCGAATCCGACGACGGTGGAGGCAAGCAGAGCAATGGGGAGGAGGGCGACACGCATGGGCTGAATTCTTGTTCGCATGGCTTGAGCTTGCTCCCTCAAGCTGGAGAGAGCAGAAGACAAAGAATTTTTACCATGAATCCTGCTTTTTTTGCCCAGTCAGCAGCAGAACGAGCACCTGCCTCCCCGGCTTCGCTACACGGGCGGCCCCTCATGCTTCTGCAGGTCTTCCGCTGATACAAACCAAGCAGCATGCTCTGCCCAATGAATGTTCGCCTGAGGCCTCATCCCAGGATCCGAATCCAACGTTCCGCTCGGCACGACCCAGAACTGCCCGTTGCGGCTCAACTTGGGTACGGGTGAACCGCAGTTCCTGCAAAAACACCGCGGGTAGCCCGGATTGTCGTTGATGTCCACAAACCGCTCGACGAGGTCCTCGCCGTCAGTCCATCGGACAGAGTCTCCGGGAAAGGCCAAATTCGCCGCATGCACAGACCCACTCGATTTTTGGCAAGACCGGCAGTGGCAATAGAAAAACTTCAACGGAGTTCCGGCAACCTCAAAGGCCACCTTCCCGCAGAGACAGGATCCTGTGATTGGGTTCATTGTGTCGGACGATTGGTCACTCATTGCGAATGTCGACAAAAAAACCATGGGCCTCAATCTCCTGCTGAAGTTCCATCGCGTTGGCGAGGGGGGTGCGAGTAATGGTAATCTCACGCTGCCCCTGCAGGTGCTGACGGAGGTCAAGTGCGCTCATGGCAGCGAAATCCGGGATGCAACGCTTACTGTAAATCACAATATCATTGAGTCGCCATTTCTCCGGCCAAGAAACGGCAAG
>JBGGMQ010000410.1:0-4999 GCA_041287975.1 Verrucomicrobium sp.
CGACAGGCCGTACTCGATGAAACTGGAAAACTTGCGTGCGAGATCTGCACCTTCAATTTTGCAGATGTCTATGGCATTTTAGGCAATGACTACTGTGAGGTTCATCACAAGCTTCCTCTGAGCAAGCTTGGGGTGAACGAGAAGAGAGTTACTAAACTCGAGGATTTGGCTGTTGTTTGCTCCAACTGCCACCGAATGCTACATCGCACTGCCGAAGGGTACAATATGGATGAAATCCGCAGGGCTCTTTCGGGCCATCTCAGCTGGAGCTGACATCGGAAAGAGAGAACTACTGGAGATTTATCTCAAGTGCCTCAAACTGACCGCCACGGGGGCCTGCCAGAGGAGGTCGTCTGACTTCACGGTCAGCGATGGATAGGCGGAATGGGTGCTGGTGAGTACGAGGCCGTCTTCAGGCGTAGTGAAGTGGACAATGCGCAGGAGGGCTCCCCCGCCCCGCTCGTCTTTGAGACGAACCAGGACGAGGTCACCATTCCGCGAAGGCATGTTGGGGCAGACGATGGCGATGCTGCCCTCTGGGTAGTGGGGGGCCATGGCCTCGCCACCAATGCGTACAGCGAAGGCCTGCTCATCTTCCACCACGAAGGAAAGCTCCTGCTGGCCTACCCCGGCAGTAGCGCGAGGATCGGTGAGGCTTGCTGCCTCATGCATGGCCAGCAGCGGCAGGGAACGCACCGCCAGCGCTGGTACGGCAAGGGATGGCGCGGGTACGGCGGTTCCGGTTTCCTTGTTCCCGCGTGCTTTTGGCGGGAGGGCCATGCGCCGGGTTTTCGATGCCGATTGAAAGGCAGAGAGAGTTGACGCCGGCACGTCCGCCAGGGCAAAACCACGGGAGACGGACTCCAGCTCGCGAGGGGGTGTTTTCCCAAGCTCGGGCTGAAGCAGGGCCTCATGCTCCATGCGCTCGACCAGCAGCATCACTGGCTTAGAGGGTGGCATACCTCCTTCGATCTTGGTGATGTACTGCCGCGTCACGCCCAACCACTGGGCGAGTTGAGGACGGCTGAGCCGCAACTTTTCGCGCAGCGTGCGGAACCGGTCCGCGGCACTGGCGGCGCTCTTCGAATCTGTGCGAGTGTGCGGCATGGAGGAAGGGGGCGATGGCGTCAGTTTCACGCGGGACGCGATGGCGGTGCGGTCGTCAGCTACCCCTAACCCTGTGCCCGCGAGGCCCGAGGACCGCCGGGGGGACAATGCCGAGACATCATGCAGCCCCGAGAGGCCCAGGATCATGAACCGACGGCGCACGCGAGCGAGCTCCGAGTGACCCAGCTTCAATTGCCGACAAATTTCCCGTTGTTCGCGGCCCTGGGCCATGAGCAAGATGGCTTGAGCGCGAACGGCCAGCATGTCCTTTTCATTCGGCAGCAGAGGGGAGCTCCCGTCAGCTACCGCGTCCCCGCCTGCATCGATCTCCTCTTCGGCGTCGCTTCGCTGGTCGGCAAGGCTTTGCAGGCACTGAAGCTGGCGGTCGCTGAGGCGGAGGCTGCGTTGGAGGACAGGCATGCGGATTCTGGAAATGGGCGAAAATAGCAGCAGGACGAGCCATCTTCGCTGATTGGGATGCCCGTTACCATCGACCATTCGGTCGGTTTTTCTTGTGCTTCTCCGACAAGATTTGGTGGATATCCGACAGAAAAACGCCTTCTGACGAAGACGTCTTCCCAGAAGTGCGGCTGCAGCAGCTGCTTTAAAATACAGGGTGGGTGGTGAGTGGTGGGTGGTGGGCATAGCCGGAGGATATGCCCCGGCAATGCCCGAGCAATGCTGCGGCATGTGCTGTGCATCTGCCATCCATGCGACCCACGCTTCCGCCCCGCTTCGGCGGAGAGGCCGGGGCAAAGCCTGCCCCGACCGTTTTGCGGATTACCGCAAGCCACCACCCGCGAGCAGCTGCTCACCCGTGAGCCAGCGAGAGTCATCCGAAGCGAGGAAGACAGCCACGTCGGCAATGTCATCGGGCTGGCCAATGCGGCCCAGCGGAGTCTGCGCCACGATGCCAGTCTGCATGTCGGAACCGATGACCCCGGCGGTGTGCGCGCCTTCGGTCTCGACCATCCCAGGATTGAGCGAATTGACGCGAATCTTCCGGGGCCCGAGTTCACGGGAGAGCACGCCGGTGATGGCATCGACCGCCCCCTTCGTGCCCGTGTAGACGGCGCTGCCAGGAGGGGTGACGCGGCTCACGACGGAGCCGACGTTGATGATGCTGCCACCTTCGCCGAGGTGCTTCACCGCTGCCTGAGTGGTAAGCAAGAGGCCGAGGACGTTCACGTTGAACTGACGGTGGAAGTGCTCCTCTGTGACTTCCTCGATGGCGGAGAATTCATACACCCCGGAGTTGTTCACGAGGATGTCGAGGCGGCCGAAGTGCTGAATGGCACCGTCAATGATGCCCTGCGCCTCAGCAGCTTTGGAGACGTCGCCACCGACGGCGACGGCTTTGCCCCCTGCGGCGGTGATGGCGGCCACGACGGTGTCGGCGCCAGCTTTGCTGGAGGCGTAGTTGACGACGACGGACGCACCTGCGGCGGCGAGGGCCTTGGCGATACCTGCGCCGATGCCTTTGGAAGCTCCTGTGACGACTGCGACTTTACCGGTAAGTTTGCTCATGGATTTGCCTTTCGAGTGAATGGATGATGTTTATCTGAGGTGGAAACGCATTCATTAGTTCCGCACAACCGAACTAACGAGCTCCATACAGAAAGGGGTGCAGGAATGTCGCAACTTTTTTGCTGGCCTCAGGGTGCACCCGTTTCACGAGGACACCGTCGGCCCGCGTAGAATCAAGCGAGAGACCGGATCACCCCGCCATCCGCACGCACGGCAGCGCCGTTGATGCCGGATGCCAGAGGGCTGCAAACGAAGGCCACAATGGCGGCGATCTCATCGGTGGTTTCAAACCGCTTGAGCAGCGAGGATGGCCGCACTTTCTCAAAGAACTCCTGCTCAAAATCCGCGAACGGCTTGCCGCCGCTAAGCTTGTCCACGAACTCCTCCACGCCTTCGGACCGGGTCGGACCAGGGAGCACGGAATTCACAGTGACGGCTGTGCCAGAGGTGAGCTCCGCCAAGCCACGCGCAACGGCGAGCTGTGCGGTCTTGGTCATGCCGTAGTGGATCATCTCTGAAGGGATCTGCAGGGCGCTCTCGCTGGAGATGAAGATGATGCGGCCGCGATTGCGCTTGAGCATGCCATCAAAGTAGAGGCGGCTGAGGCGGACGCCGCTGAGGACGTTCACATCAAAGAAACGCCGCCACTCTTCATCGGGAATTTCGCTGAAGGGTTTGGGATCAAAGATGCCCAGATTGTTCACCACGATGTCCACCTCGGGAAAAGCGGCGGCAAGCTGATCCGCCACCTCCGCGCTGGAGAGGTCGCCTGGGAATTTCTCAAGGGAGGCTTGTGGGAACTCCTTGAGGATACGGTCCACCGCATCATCCACCGATGCGGCAGTGCGTCCGTTGACAATGACACGGGACCCCTCCGCTGCCAGAGTGCGGGCAATGGCAAAGCCGATACCTTTAGTGGAAGCGGAGACGAGGGCGAGAGAGCCGGAGAGTTGCAGGTTCATGGTGGGGAGAGGTGGGTTAGAAGTTAAATGTTATGGGGATATGCGGTGTAAAAGAAAATGACTTCCAGGGTACGAAACTCGGAGGGGATGCGGGAGGAAAAATAGCGTACGCGCCGCACGGCAGACACAAGACTTGAAAACGCCAGGCATGAAAGAGCCCCCATTTCCTCCGCTCACCAAGGCGACCTGGAGATCGCTTCTCCCAGTCTCGCTGCCGCGTCCGCCCACCCACCTGCGGCCTTTGCAAGCCATAGAACTTACCTAGAACCCCAACTCCCAACACCCCTCCGCCGACCAATTCACTTCACCAGAGCGGGATCCGCCGGAGCAGGCACCAACGTCGCCTCTGCCACCTGCTCCGCGAACAACACCTTGTCAGTCTCCTCCACCTTTGCCGTTGCTTCGCCGGGACTCTTGGGGAAGCACTTGCCGTCAAAGGCCACCACCGCATAGTCGAAGCCGGATGCGCCCGCGCCATCGCCTTCCTTTTTGTCTGTCACTGCCTCTTTCTCATTTGCCTTCCCCTTCCCTACGACCCGCACCAGCAGGTCCCGAATCCCGTGATGCCGGGTGGCGCGCAGATACACCGGAGCGCACACCACCCCCACCTTGCCGACGATAGTGAACTTGTGATCTTCCTTGCTGGCACGAAGGAGGATCAGCGTGCAGCCTCCCGTGGGTGTCTCGGCCCCCTTTTCATTGATCAAGACCAGCACATCTTTGCGTCCGTCCTCATCCAGATCCGTCTCCACCGCCGTGTAGTGCTCTGGTTTGATCTCGGAATCGAGCTTTCCCAACATGGCCTGAACGGCCTTTACCCTCCCCGGGGGCAGTTCTGCCGCTGCCGTAAGAGGTGACACCAGAGCCAGGAGACCGAGAGAGACGGAAAGGACCGCAGGTTTCATGTTCTTTCTACGGAGCGGGATGATCTTTTACGCGCATCCTTTTTGTCCAAAAGCGAAACTCCAGTTGAGGAGACGAAGATTCTTCAAGAGGACAGGTTCAACTTTTGGTGAAGCAATTCTTCACCAGCCAGGGTTTCAAGCTGTTGTCGGAGGGTGACAGAGACTTCCATGGCATACCGTGCTATCTGCTTGAGCTTTAGAATGGCGACGGCAACAGTTGGTTGATTTACCGGAAATCTCACGCGTACCGTGTCATGGTGTCTGCGGAAAAACTATTGCAGGACGATGAAATGATACCTCAATTTCTGGATTCGTTTAGGGTGGCACCCAGCCCCACCGCACCATGAGTCGAGAGATCTCAGACTGGCGGACAGGCCAAGTCTGAATAGGACTACGAACATGTGGCGGAGCAACTTCCAACGGTCATTAGAGAAATATGACCGAGTGAAAAACGACCTAGGTAGAATGTTTTTTGTGCGTCGGAGCTGGAAAAAATTG
>JBGGMQ010000411.1:0-4694 GCA_041287975.1 Verrucomicrobium sp.
TGCCACTACTGAGGAAGCAGTAATGACTTCGGCTGACAGTTGAAGGTTATTGCATCAACCCTGTTTTGTCAAGTGAAGGTGTGGACGCCCCCGGTTCGGGTGGGTGGAACTTGATCACTTTCACGCTTGAACTCGCTGCCGTTCATGGCCTTTATCGGGCGTGACTGATTCCAATACCAATGCCCCTCTTGGCGTGTTCGACTCTGGCGTAGGTGGCCTGACCGTGGTGCGGGCGCTGCTGGATTTGCTGCCCAACGAGTCCATTGTGTATCTCGGCGACACCGCGCGGGTGCCCTACGGCTCCAAGTCTCCGGACACCATCCGCAAATTCTCGGTCGAAGACACCCAGTTCCTCCTCTCCAAGGGGGTGAAAGCGGTGGTGGTGGCGTGCAATACTGCTACCGCCCATGCGCTGCCGAATCTGAGGCAGATCTTCCGCGTGCCCATCATCGGGGTGCTGGAGCCCGGGGTGGAGGCCACCCTTTCCGATCCCGACTGCCAGCGGGTCGGGATCATCGGCACTGCCGGAACCATCCGCAGTCACGCTTATCAGCATGAGCTGGCCATGCGTCGGCCGGATTTGCAGATTTATGCGGAGGCGACGCCGCTGCTGGTGCCTCTGATTGAGGAAGACTGGATCGAGCATCCCGCGACCAAGATGGTAGTGCGCGAGTACCTGAAGCCCATGCTGGACAAGGGCATGGACACCTTGGTGCTGGGCTGCACCCACTACCCGCTGCTCAAGCCGCTGCTCACCCGGATGCTCAACAACAAGGTGCGACTGGTGGATTCCGCCCTGACCTGTGCTGAGCACGTGAAGCGCATGCTCGCTGAACAAGGTTTGGAGCGGCAGGCGGGGGAAAAGCCCAAGCTGGAAGTGTATCTCACGGACCTTTCGGATCACTCGGAGGAGCTGGCCCGACGCTTCTTGCACACGGATTTCGGCAAGGTGCAGCGGGCGAGTCTTGCTTCGTGACAGGGAGCCAGGGAGAGGGCGGCATCGTAGTTGCTGTGGGTGCAAGCTCCACGCTGAGTCCCCGTCGCGGGCGCCAGCCCTGGGAGCGCTGCCGTCCCAGCGCTCAGTTCAGTTCGCACCACTCGCAAGTCTCCGCCTTCACCTCGCACCATTCAACCCATCCCACGTTTCCGCAGACAGGGTTGGAGTTCGGGTCAGTTCGCGCCGCCCACCTACCTTCGCTATCCTCTCTTGATAAGGCGATCAAATGGTCCCAGGCGCGTAATGCTGACGCTGGTCGTGAAGCTCACACTGGGACGAAGCATCCTGACCCGCTTAAAGGCGGAACTCCAACCCTCGCCGTTCTCGTCATCAGTGTTGGGGTGCCGACTTCAGCCTGCGGATCCTTGGTGGGGGACGTTCGTTGCCGACGTGGATGTCGTCGCACCCAGCAGATGAGACAGGTGTGTTGGGATGGTGATGTCCTGTTGGAGCCTGAACGCACTTCCCTCTGACTGCTGTTGGGGCATGTCGCTGCTATTGCGATGCGGGCGTTGGCACCGGTACTGGCGCAGCTGCCGCCGCAGGTGTCAGTGAGGCCGCGGGGGCAGCAGGGGCGGGTGCACTCGGTTCCACTGGCGGTGGAAATGGTGACGGTCCTGACGGAGTGGGACTCGGATTCTGATTTGGCAAAGGCAACGCGGGGCCCGTGGCAGGGATCGAATGCGGCTCTGGCGCAGGTCCTGGCGGTGTTGTCGGAGCTGGGACCACAACAGGAGAGGGCGTGGGCGTCGGGGCGGGAGTAGCGCCGGGAATCGGAGCTGATGCTGGAGTGGGTACGGGCGCAGGTGGAGCCGCAGCGGGCAGGGGATCGTTCACGCCTTCGCCAATCAATGGCTTGGCGCGTAGGATTCCTTTGGCGATCCCCTCTGCAAGCAACTGCCGGTGGGCAGGCGTGTTGCAGCGATCCGCTTCCTCTCTGTTGCTGATGAAGCCGCACTCGACAAGGACGGCGGGCCCCTTGGTCCTCACCAGCACCGCGAAGTCCTCGGAGGTGACCCCACGATCAACACCGGGCACAGTCTCCTTGATCGATTTCTGGATGATCTGGGCGATCTGCTTGCTGACTGGGCTGCGGTAGAAGGTCTCATAGCCGGAGATGGAGGCCACGCGGATGGCGTTGAAGTGGACGCTCACCAGCAGGGAATTCGGGAACCGATTCGCCATGATGGCCCGGTCATCCAGGGAGATTGTCTTGTCATAACGACGTGTCATCACCGTCGTGATGCCATTGTCCCGCAAGATAGTCTCCAGACGCTTCGCGACATCCAGAGTCAGGGTCTTCTCCAGAATGCCATGCCAGGAAGTGCCGCTGTCCACGCCTCCATGTCCAGGATCAACAACGACCAGCTGGAACGCGGACGCCTGGGAAGACGTCATCGTCATTGCCAGGACCACGAAGAAACACCAAAGCCAGGAGCCGGATGGCGTCTGCCGTTTTTGGGGATCGGACATGGCGGTGTGCCGCTGAAAAGCGGACGGTGATAATAGTTTCAGGCGAGGCCTGAGCTTGAGCGTGAGCTACTTGGGAATTTTCAACCCTTTGCCAACATTGAGGAAGTCGGACGACATGCCATTGGCGGCCTTGATTTTTGAAACGGTGGTGTTGTTGCGTCTGGCGATGGATGAGAGGGTGTCGCCTTTCTTGACCACATAGGACGAACTGCCGCCGGATCCAGCGCTGGAACGTGCTTTCGGCTTTGATTTGCTGCCGGTGGAGTCAGCTTTGGCCGTCGTGCTCGATTTCGGCTTGGAGGTGGAGCTACCACTCGATTTGGTGACCGTTTTAACCGTGGGTTTGCTCTTGGTCTTTGAACTGGAGCTGGAAGACGACGATTTGGGTGGAGTGGTCTTCAGGACGATCTGGCGCCCTGTGGGCTTGCCCTCGTGGGAGCCTGTCCACTTTTCCTGGTCTTCATTGGTGGCCGCAGCGGCACGACCGGAACGCTTTTCACCCTCGGCGGCCCACTCGCTGACGTACCGACCACCGGAGTCGAACGGGTACTCGTAGGTCGGCATGCTGTGCGGGGGCGTCTTGACGATGCCGTTGACCGAGATGGTGGGCAGCTTGCTGGGGATGCCCTTGATCTTGGGAGACGACGAACACGAGCTGAGCCACAATGCGGGCAGCATCGTGAGTAGCAGGGCGGCAAAAGCACGAAAATTCATCCGAGGGGCAGGCATGACGCGGAGACGCTAGCACGAGGCAGGAATTGCGCCAGCAGGGGATGAATTACCTCCTGCGGGCACCCAAGGCAGCAGCGAAAAATTTTGCAGCTGCCTTGTGATTCTGGTCCGGATTTTGACCTCCAGGCCAGATCGAGAGAGACTAAAAACGAACGGGATGAAGGGCTAGTTCAGCTTTTGCAGTTCCGCAGGAAGGAACTTGCCATTCTTCCGGATGAGAACGTCGTCGAACCAGATCTCGCCGCCGCCGTAGTCGGGGCGCTGGATGTTGACGAGGTCCCAGTGCACCTGGCTGCGGTTGCCGTTGTCAGCGACGCCTTCATAGGCCTGACCGGGGGTGAAGTGGAAGGAGCCGGCGATCTTTTCATCAAACAAGATGTCGCGCATGGGCTCGCGAATCTCGCGATTGAAGCCGATGGCGAACTCGCCGATGTAGCGGGCGCCTTCATCGCTATCGAGGATCTTGTTGATGGCCTTCGTGTTGTTGGCCGTGGCGTTGATGATCTTGCCCTGGCTGAATTCGAGGCGGACGTTGTCGAAAGCGGTGCCTTGGTAAACTGTGGGAGCATTGTAGCTGATGACACCTTCCACGCTGTCGCGAACAGGGGCCGAGAAGACTTCGCCGTCCGGGATGTTGTGGGTGCCGCCGCAGGCGATGGCCTTGAGGCCTTTGAGGCTGAAGCGGAGGTCGGTGCCGGGTCCCTTGATGTGCACGCGGTTGGCCTTGTCCATGAGCTTCTTCAGCGAGTTCATGGAGGGGAGCAGTGCTTTGTAATCGAGAAGGCAGACGCGGAAGTAGAAGTCCTCAAACGCCTCTGTGCTCATGCTGGCCTGCTGGGCCATGGCAGAGGTGGGCCAGCGGAGCACGCACCAGCGGGTGTTGTTGACGCGCTCATTGATGACTGGGCGCATTTTTTCCATGACCAGCTTCATTTTCTCCGCTGGCACATCGGCCATTTCGGTGATGTTATGGCTGCCGCGGATAGCGATGTAGACGTCCATCTCCTTCATGAGGTCCACATTGTTCTTCGCCAGAATGTCGTAGCCCTCGGGGTCGGCGTGTTTCATCAGCTCGCGCGTGACGGTCGCGTCATGCAGCTTGACCACAGGGATCGCTTTGGCCGCGACCACTGCCCGGATCAGGGCCAGGCAGATGGAATTCGGAGCGTCATAGATGTCGAGAAGGACACGGTCGCCCTTTTTTACACTGGTCGAATAGCGGACAAGTTGCGTGGCCAGTTGGTCAATGCGTGGGTCATGCATGGCGGTTTTGTAACGGTGCCGCTGACAAAGCGCAAGCCTGATGCAGAGTCAGCTTTCGGTTTCAGGATCAGGGATGCGGGTAAAGGCGATGCGCATGGGCGTGTATTTCAGCGCACCCAATGCACCGCCGAAGTAGACGGTATTCTGCCCGTAGCGTTTGTTGAGGGCATCGACGAGGCCGCAGATTTGCTGATGGCGACGATCAAAATCGAGGAGGCTGGGAGTCACT
>JBGGMQ010000412.1:0-3323 GCA_041287975.1 Verrucomicrobium sp.
AGACAGGATTGACAAGATTTCTAAAAGATTAACAAGATGGGAAGTAGGGGGGCATAAGGCTCAAACCGATGTGAAGCTTCGAGAGGAGGCGGGGACATTATTGTCCCGCGTTTCGCCGAAGGAGTAGGGGCAGCCACCCAGGGCACGCCTCATCGTCTGCGTCAGTCGGGGGTGCCGCGACTGAGGGGGACTGGATAGTTCCGGTTCTTTTTGCTCGGCATACCCCAAAAGCATGGCATGCCCACTTTAAAGGTATTTCACGCCTGCTCGCCATCCTGCGCATGATGGCAGCTCGCTATCACACCACCTCATCTCCCTCTCCCCTCCATGCCGATCACACGCCGTCAATTTCTCTCGACTTCCGCTGCTGCTACGGGCACGCTTTCATGGATGAAGGCTCCTGCCCAAGTCCCGGCTAAGGTGGGTGCCGATGCCTCTGGGGCACAAGGTGCTCTGCCTTACATCTGCATCACGTGCGGATCGCAGTTTACTCCCACGGTGGGACCTCCCAAAGAGTGCCCCGTTTGTCTGGATGAGCGCCAGTACGTGGGGACGAATGGGCAGCAGTGGGCGGTCCTGGCCGAAATGAAACAACAGGGCGGGTGGAAGAACGTGATCCGGGAGCTGGAGCCAGGACTCTATGGAATCGGCACGGAGCCTAAGTTTGGCATCGGTCAGCGGGCGGTGTTGGTGCAGACGCCAAAGGGCAATGTCCTCTGGGACTGCATCAGCTACCTGGATGATGCCACAATCCAGGCAGTGAAGGCTCTTGGAGGGATCTCAGCCATTGCGATCTCGCATCCTCATTACTACAGCTCCATGGTGGAGTGGAGCCGGGCCTTTGACAATGCTCCCATTCATTTGCACGAGGCGGACCGCCAGTGGGTGATGCGACCCGATGCAAACATTCAATACTGGAGCGGAGCGACGAAGTCTCTGGGTGATGGACTCACGCTGATCAACACGGGTGGTCACTTTGAGGGCTTCCAAGTGTTGCACTGGGCTACCGGGACTGGTGGCAAGGGCACGGTGCTGGCGGGTGATCAACCGCAAGTGGCAGCAGATCGCAAGTGGGTGAGCTTCATGTACAGCTACCCCAATTTCATTCCGCTGAATGCGCCTGTTATTCAGCGGATCGTCCGTGCCCTGGAGCCCTATGGGTATGAGCATCTCTATGGAGCGTTTTGGGCGAGCTTCGTGGAAAAGGATGCGAAGAATCGAGTGCGGCTTTCTGCGGAACGGTACTTGAAGGCCATCGCGGGATAGTTCTCAGCAGGGCGTTGTGAATACGTCGACGCCTAATTCGAGCTTGCCTTTCGAGGCAATTCGTTTCACGATGCCCTCATGAAAACCATGGCTCTGTCCCTCGCTCTGCTGGCGGGGTTTTTGTTGGGTGTCGGCTCGCTGCAGGCAGACAACAAGGTCTACCCTGAATTCAAAGGGAAGCTTGTCGAATCCAAAGGGCGGAAGATGGAGAAGTTCGACGACACTGCCCTGGCACAAACCAAGTACTACGCCATTTACTACTCGGCCTCCTGGTGCGGTCCGTGCCGAGCCTTCACTCCTGACCTTGCCCGTTGGTACAAGCGTAATAAGGCAAAGAATCCCCAGTTCGAACTCATCTTTGTGAGCAGTGACCGTTCAGAAGAGGATATGGCGGGCTATATGAAGGAGGATAAGATGGACTGGCCAGCGTTGGCTTTTGCCAACAAGTCTGCCACGCCAGGACTTACCAAGTACTCGGGAAGCGGCATCCCCTGCCTGGTGCTGATCGACGAAACGGGGAAGGTGCTGTCTGACTCCTATGTGAATGGGAAGTATGTAGGTCCTCGTCAGGTGCTTGAGGACATTGAAAAGGTGCTCAAGGAGAATCCTGCGACAGGTGCAGCCGCCGGAACGGGTTCGGGACTGGACAGGCTGAAGCGGCCGGGAACTTAGGATAAGAGCAGAGGCGGGGGGTGCGGGGTCTGAAACTCCTCAAACCCAGGTTTGGAAGCTGGGCTTGCCAGCCGGAAGACCGGACCGGCAAGATGCCGGGAGGACGCACAGACGGGACGTCTGTGTCACCCACGGTTGGTGGGCTGCCCTACAAAAACGAGGCAGTCGTTAGGATCATTGATGATGAACTCCAGCATGCCGTAGTCGCGTTCCGTCAATTCCTTGATCTTGTACTTGCCGGTAAATGTCTGAACGTGCCGCCAGAAGGGATCGATGTTCTCCACCTCAATGTAGATCTCCACATGTCCCCGTAGGGCCTGCATCACGGATTCGTCCGCAGCCTTCATGAAGTGAACCGTGGCACCATCACGATCCACGATGGAGTACTCAGGAGTATGCATCGTGACTGTGAATCCCAGCACGGTCGAGTAGAACGCAAGTGTCTCTTCCATGTCCTCCACAGCATGCATGGGACTGATGCGACGGACTTGGGTGGTGGTGGAGATGGCAGACATTGGGTCTCACGATGCCAGATTTTACTCCATTGGTCCAGCATCTTTTACGGGACAGGGATCGACTGAAAACTTCTGCGCGATCAAGATTTCGCAGGAGCAGAACTACTCTGATTCCCTGGCCTTCGTCAAACTTTCGGAGAGGCTGCTCTCCAGTTCTGCCATCTTGGCGGAGAATGCCGAATTCAAGTCAATGCCCAAGCGGCTTGAGAGGACGAAAAGCCACCACAGGCACTCGGCAAGCTTGTCTGGCAGATCCTTGTCCAAGTCTCCCTTGTAGACCCATCGCCCTTCCGCGGCCATCACCATGCGGCCCAATTCTCCGACGTCATAGGCAAAGCCGATGACGTCCTCTTGTTTCGACCAGGGTGTGCCGTGGTTGAGCTCCTCCAGCTTGCTATAGATCGTCCGAATCGCGACGGAGCGATTGATCGCATCGGAGAAGTCTGTCTCGGTTTTGTTTTCCATTTGAGTACGAGAGTCGGGAGCCTGGCCCCTCTTAGCACGCCCTTCAGTGTGGGACAGTCGATTTCGTGATCCGACCAACTACGCGCTAAAGCGCCGAAGCCTATGAGGCAGATTGGAGCGGGTGATCAGAATCGAACTGACGTATCAAGCTTGGGAAGCTCGTGTTCTACCATTGAACTACACCCGCGTGGCAGAGGAACCGAACAATTTGCCAGAACCTGCGTGGGAGGGATTCTGCCGAATCGGGCAGGATTGTCAAATGGGAAGACGAAAGACTGTCTCCTCGGAATGGGCCCAAGCGAATAAATGCCTGGCCAAAACTTCACCTCGGGCGCGCAGTCACTTCGGGCGGCGATTCGCAAAACCAATCCTCATTTGCAATTCCGCCTTCCTGATTCCTAATTC
>JBGGMQ010000413.1:0-3231 GCA_041287975.1 Verrucomicrobium sp.
TGTCGGGCACGGCCACGACGGGGGCAGCGGGAGCGGGACGAGGGGGCGTGGCTGGCGCTCTGGGAGCGGGCGGTGTCGGCGGGACCAGCGTCAGGGGTGCCACGGTGGGGGCACTGGGCGCAGGAGGCGCACCAGCGGCGTCATTTTTGATTTCGCCGTCTTTGTAGTCGCGATTGGTCAGCTCCATCGTGGGGATGTCCACACCACGGGTGGTCGGCAAATTTGCATCGCCGCCCTTTTCTGGTAGCAGGCGGGAGGAAGCCACCGTGTTGCGGTCTGAGACAAAGGGTGCATTGGCCGGAGCCTCAGGCACATCGGCATTCTGGGTTGTGCGCACGTACTTCTGGGAATCTTGCGGTACGGGAGGGGGCGTTACCTTGGGCTCGGGTTCCGGCTTGGGCTCTGCGGCCACTTCTGGTGGCAGATCATCCGGGAAAATCAGTGTCGTCTCCTGTTCCAGTTCTTCTCTGGTTTGCAGTGGCAACGCGGAACGTGCCGGAGCCATGCTCATCCACAACCCCACAGAGAGGAAGAGGAGGAGATGCACGGTCAGCGAACCGACGATGCCAATCCGGATGGCGTTGTTTTCCTGGATGACCACGGCAGGATATTGACAGTCCTTGAGCAAGAATCAAACCACTTTACGCAACCGCGAGAATACCCCACTCGTACGGGCGTGGTGGAAAAGCCACTGCTGAGCATAGCCTCGGTAGGGTCCAAAGTGGCTGTGGGCAAACTCTTTCAACTCCCGCGGATTGGGTTCATCCGGGGCTTCGGCGAAGTATAACTCCCTCAGCGCCCGCTCAATCCACACATCGATGGGAAAGACGCCGAGTCTCTCATAGGCAAACAAGAGGGTGCATTGCGCAATTTTCGGACCCACTCCTGGCAGGGTGCACAGCAGATCACATGCTTCGGCGTCCGTGAGAGGATCCACGGCGTCCAGATCAAAATTCTTCTCTGCGATTCGCAGGGCAGTTTGGTGGAGGAACTTGGCCCGGTAACCGAGGCCACACTGGCGCAACGCCCCCTCCCCCGCTGCTGCCAGCGCCTCTGGTGTGGGATACAAATGCAGCACAGTCCCACCCGGGCCCGCCACCTGAGCCCCGAAGCGCTCTCGCAGCGTCAGGGAGATTTGCCGGATGTGAGCCACCTGCTTCAGAGAGGACGTGATGAAGGTGGCCAGGCACTCCCATTTGGGTTGCCGCATGATCCGTAAACCAGGCGAGTACTTCAGCGCCCGGCGCAGGTGAGCATCTTTCTTTGGCAGGGTCCGCTGCATCTTGGCCAAGTCATGATCCAGTCCCAAATACGTCCGCACCAGGGCCTCCTGCCCCTTCGCCACCTGGACCACCCCCGGCTCGGATTGGCGAATGGTCACCACTTCATTCCCGATGAGGCCGAGGTAGCCGTTGTCGACCAAGTGCCAGTGAAACACCTGCCCGCTGTTCAGTGTCGCGGCCAGGTCAAAGTTCGCCACCGGGAGCGACTCCCACGCGGTGGCGATTTCAGGTGTTGGGAGCTGGGCTTTGTGGGACAAGGGGGAGACACAAGACTGGAAGACGGAAGACGCAAGACATGAATTGACGCCGCCGCGTGCTTCACGCCCATATGTCAGCGCACCCCAGTCCAAGGAGCGGCGACGTCCTCGTCGCCGTTGACCGTGGCAAGCGAGCAAAACGACAGTCGTCAGCGAAGCTCCAATCCTTCGCTCACCAAGGCGATTCGGAGATTGCCTCTCCCAGCCGCTGCCGCGTGCTTCAAAGTTTTACGCTCAGAAAAGCAAAAACGCTTCGGTCTGCCGCCCGTTCGCCAGGGCCTGCCAGTCATGCATGTTCAGCGCTGTGGGCACGCCACGTTGGTACACGTTGCCGAAATCGTCGGACACTTGGGCAAAGGGTCCCAGGTACACCGCTGTCTTTGCCGTATTTGCGGTGCGATGACCCGGTTTGAGGGCGACGAGCATGATTTCCCGCAGCCCCACCTCTGCCACAGTGAAATGAGCGGTGCTGGAGAGTTTTTCCAGGTGTACTTGTCCAAAGCCTGCGGTGCGAAGTGCCTCCACCAGTTCCGTATGCGTGGGCACACATTGCACAGCTGCCGCAGGGCCTGGCAATCCCGGTAGCGCCTCTTTCAGTTCTTTGTCTGCGGACAAGCCATGCAACCGGATCTCTCCACCGGGACGCAGCACTCGGAAGGCTTCTTTTAGTAGTCCAGGAAGCTGGCCCACTGCTGCAGCAAGATTCGCTGTTCCTTCCAGGAAGACTTCGTGGACGCTGCAGTCGGCATGGTCGATCCGGTCTGGGATCGGCTCGTGGATCTGGTGCCGCCAGGTGACCTTCGTCGCTGCGGGTGCGCTCGCCTGCTGCAGTTCCTCTGCCTTGGGCACCTCGCCATCGCCATGGTCTTCAATGTCATCGTGAAAGACATAAATCTCCCACATCACTTGATCAGGATCGGCCACCCAGAACTTTGTCTGCCGGGCATAGCAACACTCCACACCCTCTTCACGGGTGGTACGGATACCACCCAGCTCCAGCCGGCGCTGGGTCTCCACCAGTGTCTCTGTGTCGACGACCCGCAAACCGAAGTGATTCAACGGACCCCCGGCTCCAGGACGACCTGGGATCAAGGAAAGCACAAGAGGCGGTTCATCCAGTTCAAACTTTGCGTAGTCCGAGCGCTCCTTGACGGGTCCGCCGCCCAGCAGCAGGGTGTAAAATGCCACCGAACGGTCAAGGTTGGAGACGTTGAGCGAAGTGTGAAACTTCGCCACCGGCACCGTTGCCTCTCCGCAGGTCGCGTTCGAAGTGCAGGTGTCTTCAACAGTGGGGGAAGTGGAGCAGCAGGAGGAGGCCATGGTTTGCGGAGATGAGTTCTTCTCAGTCTGAGTTGGAAGCCAGCAAGGCGCGAGCCCTGCTCTGGCAGAGGTGAAAGGCCAGGCCCAGACCAGCCCCCAATCCCACACCGTAGAAGACGCCCCACATCAGCATCGCGGTGAGGGCATGCTGCCTGATGAATGCTCCCTCCACGACGCCACCAAGGAAATAGCCGGCGGAGTTCAGTAAAAACAACGCGGCAATCACCTTAACCGTCTGGCCCCACGCGTCAAAGGCGGCCGCCAGCATGAGGCCCATCACCACCGTGCCCGCCAGGAGCCCGGCCACGCTGCCGGGATGGTCACGCAACGCCATCCAGCCCCCGATCCACGCCACCGAGTAGGCCGCGAAG
>JBGGMQ010000414.1:0-4269 GCA_041287975.1 Verrucomicrobium sp.
CACAAGCATAATCGTATCACCTTTCTGACCCTTCACCCAGCGCTGGTTATTCACATTCAAAACAGTGATTAGCTTTGCTTCAAGCTGGAAATGAATGTCTTGTGTATGATAAACACGTAAAAGGCCACTAGAAAGATGTAAATCACTTATAATGAGAGGTGTATTCTCAGATATACCGCTAGGATTGGATTTAGAACCCCTCTGAGGCAGCCCTTTGACAACCCGTGGGTGATCTCGCAAAGCTGTGAATAACTCTGCCAAATCGGAGCCAGGGATGCGCAAGGGCATGGACTGGACTTTCAGCCCACGTGTGAACAACCATTCCGCCAGTTCAAGATCCTGGGTATCGCCTCCGGGGGTAAATTCCAGGAAGATGGGGACCGTGCCATTTGGTAACTGGTCCAGATGATCCGTGGAAAGGTACACTGTGAATTTTCCCGCTGGGACCGTGTTTACATCCAGCACGGCGGCGGATTTGTCCCCCGGAGTATTTACGCCGTTGGCGGGTAAAGCCCCCGGCCCTGTCGGCTTGGACGCCGAAGTGGAGAGGCTGGGTGCATATCCCGAATTGCCACCCCGGGCTGAGCCGACGGGAGGTGGCCCTGCGGGAGACTTGCTGCCCCCTGCCCCGCTGATGGCGTAGAGCGCCACGGCGATGCCATGGGCACAGATGAGCCCCCTCTGGGAGTCGGCACAGGCGCAGCGGCAATCCACATTGCGAGCGTCCTTCACCGTCAGGACGGCCCGGTACTTGCGAGTTCCCTGGCCGACCAGCCCTCCGAAAACGTTGTCTTCCTGGGAAGATTCTGTGACGGCATCAAGCCGCACGTAGTCCCTGGCAGTCTTCATAGCCTGCCAGCCGCCAATTTCACCGAGCCACTTTTCCGTTACTTGCATGGGGATTTGTCTTGCTGTCGTGCAGGTTTGTGATGATGGAAAGCGCCCGTCAAGTTGCGTATGAGGATAGTTGCGATTGCCAATCAAAAGGGAGGTGTGGGAAAGACCACCACATCTCTGAATTTGGCTGCCTGTTTGGCAGCCAGGGGCCTTCGTGTGCTTCTCATTGACCTTGACCCTCAAGCCAATACGACGAGTGGCCTGGGAATCGCCCAAGAAGAAGGAGGGAGTCTTTACCCCTGCTTGGTGGGCGATGTCAACCCGACTCAGGTGATCCGGAGCACGCGGCTGCCGAACCTCTCGATCATCCGCAGTCATCAAGAGCTCTCGGGCTGTGAAGTGGAGTTGGCCCAGACGGGGCATCACCTGACCCGACTGCGCGATGTGATGAAGCCGCTGCGGTACAGCGGGCACTTCGACTACGCGGTCATGGACTGCCCGCCTTCACTGGGTGTACTCATGACAGGCGCTCTGGCGGCTGCCGACGAACTGCTGGTGCCCATCCAGTGTGAATACTTTGGCCTGGAAGGTCTGTCGAAGATCGTCCAGATCGTCCAGCAGATCCGCGAAAGCGGGGCGAACTCCGCCCTGGCGCTCGAAGGGATCGTGATGACGATGTTCGATTCCCGCATGAACCTCTCCCAGCAGGTGGTGGCGGATGTGCGGAACTACTTCTCCCAAGTGGTGTACGACACCATCATTCCCCGGACCATCCGCCTAGGCGAGGCCCCAAGCTTCGGCAAGACCATCCTGGAGTATGAGCCGAACGGCCGCGGGGCGCAGGCGTATGTGTCGCTTGCTGAGGAGTTTTTGAAAAGGCATGGGGATGTAGCGCGGTAGCGATCCAGTGCGTCAGTGGACAGTAGTCAGTGCGTCAAGGTGTTGGGGGCTGGTGGCTTTGGGTGAGGTCCACTGGCTTACGGGCGCGCTGGGTAGCGCGGCAAGCTGAAGCCTGGACTCCGAACAGCTTCCAATACGGCTTCGGGTTCAGAAGTAGTTCGGTTGTCCCAACCGTTCAGTCCGCCTAACCCCAGACACCCCATCATCCAATGATCGACCGCCAACGATAATTCCCTCAGGTCTTTTGTCTTCTGTCTTCAAATCTTCTGTCTGCCGCGCCGCGGCTACGGCCTCCCAAGCTCATAAATCCTCGCGACTTCGTCGGGGGCCAAGGCTTCTTTAAACAGCAGAAACTCATCCATGCGACCGTTGAAGCTACGGACCTCTGTCCGGGGCGTTTTGCCTTCGGGGAGGCCCCAGTTGCCGAGTTCACCACTGCCCATGCGGATGCGGGTGTCGGGTGGGATTTTGGTGAACTGCTGTTCGCTGACGACTTTCCCATTCACATAGTGCCGACCGAGGCCGGTGCGTAGGTCAAAGGTGGAGGCAAGATGGAACCAGACGCCGAGGTTCTCCGGACCGAAGATGACGGGTGAGTTGAACACGTGCTGGCTGCGGCCGTTGAACTCATGGACGCCGAGGGCGACGGAACCATCGCGCACGATCTGCCAGTGGGGATTGCCGGGAGTCCAGGTATCCGTGAGGAAGAGGCTGTTGAAATTGCGGTCAACGCCGCCCACCTGCACCCAGGCGCTGAGGGTGATGGCCTGATACTCGCCCCCAACGGCAAGCCGGACACGGTCGCCGGGAGATTTGAAGTCCAGCGCCTGCTTGCCCCGCCAACGACCCTGTGCCCACTGGGCACCGACGACGGAACCGTGAGAGCCTTCCTTGGCCTCGGGGCTCTGGTTCCGCACCGAGCGGTCCCAAGCATTCACGGGCTCGAAGGTGTAGCCCACGAGGAGTCGGGGGTCCTCAAGGAACTTCTGGATGCCTTTGCGCCAGGACAGGCGGCGACGTTCGTCAGAATCCTGGGACTGGGCATGGATGCTGGCGAAGTCCGCGAAGGCGAGGGAGTCGGCTCCCGTGATGCCTGCACCATCGAGAGCATTCCAGCGGGCTCCGGTCTTGAGGCTGAGCTTGTCGGGCCCTGCGCCGGGGTAAACCTCGACCTCGCCTTCGAAGACGTGCACGTCGGATTTGCCCGACTCGTTGACCTTGAGACCAAACTCGGTTCCGAGGTCGATCACCTTGGCATCGGGGGTCATAAGCTTGAAGCCGCGAGCATGAGGGGGCACATGGACGCGCATCTGGCCGAACTGGCATCTGGCCTCATTGACGGAAACGATCTCCAGCTCGCTGCTGCCCTCTAGAGTGACAGAGGCACCGCTGTAGAATTCCAGACGAGCCAGACCGGAGGCGAGGCGGAGCTTGCCCGCAGGAACGGCCATGCCGACCTGCCAGTGATGGCTGTCCTCGGCCCATTTGGCACCGGCGACATCCACCAGCACAGCACAGCCGGCATCGGTGACCTCCGCTTGGGCCAGGCCGTTGCTCGACATGGAAGTGGGAATGGGGCGACTCCAGACGACCCAGGCAAGGGTGCTGGCGCAGAGAGCCAGCGATGCAGCCATGGCCAGCTTTGCCGAGAGAGGCCAGGGGCGAAGAGCGACGATGGCTCCCGGCATTGGCAATATTCGGGGCGTTTCAGCTTCGCGCTCTTGTCCCTCTTGGTCCCCTGCCCCTTGCGATTCATCACCAAAGCGGCAAAGGGCGGCACCGATATGCATGCGGTGCACATAGTGGCGGCGGGCGGCTTCGTTTTCCTTGAGCAGAGACTCCAGGCTTTGCTGGTCGGCAGGACTCAAAGTGCCTTCCTCCAGATCGTGCAGCCAGGTGTTGAGCTTCACGCTCTGGTCATCGCTCAGGCGGTCGCGTCTCTGGTCATGGTTTCCTGGGGTGGCGCTCATGATACAGCCTCTTCTTTGGACATGGAGTTGAGCACGCAGTCATGAAGCACCTGTTTGATCCGCATGAGGGCCTTGTAGGCGGCCTGAAGGCTGCGACCGCTGACCAAGGCGGCGCGCTCGACGCCACTGCCGCGCTCATAACGAGTGAGGATCATGCGGCGATCCCGTTCATTGAGTTTTTGCAGGCAGTTGGCCAGACAGATCTGGATGAGGGAGGTCTCCTCGTGCATGGTTTGCGCGGTGTGCGCCACAGACTCCAGGACGTCGTCATTAAAGACCACCTTGGACCGGGCGAACTTCTGCCGGGCCTGGCGGACTTTCCACCAGGCGATGCGCATGGCCCAGGCCATGAAATCGGTGCCGGGGGTGAACTCTTCGAACTTATCGTAGATGGTCAGGCAGGTCTCCTGAAGGATGTCCTCTGCGTCATGCCGGTGCGGGACCAGGGTATAAATGTAGGCAAAGATCTGCCGCTCATGCCGCATGAGGAGCGGTACGAGAGCACGGTGGGTCTGCCCGTTCCCAGAAGAGCTTGGGTCCATGGTTGTTGTATAGCACTTGA
>JBGGMQ010000415.1:0-8128 GCA_041287975.1 Verrucomicrobium sp.
CCAAAGGCTTCGCCGTAGGTGGCAGGCACGGAGAACACAGTCACCTCATGCAGGAAGCGCGTTTTTTCCTCGAAACTCACGTTCTCCTCCCAAGTGACACGATCTGAGAGACCCGCCTCATGAAGCTTCAACCTTAGGTCGGCGAGGTACTTGTCATCCGCAGGAGTCTTGGCTCCCGCAATCCGCAACCTCACTCCCGGCACTTTGCCATTCTTGGCGAGGTGAATGAAGGCGTCCACGAGGGTCGTCAGCCCCTTGCCATGAATCATGCGCGCCAGATAGCCAATCGTCGGCACCTCAGGCTCGCGACGTACATGCGACTGACCATACGCTTCAAAGTTCAACCCGTTGTGAACCACGGCCATCGCCGAGGCGGGCACGTCGAGACGTTGCCGCATCACGTCGGAATAGAACACGCTTGGTGCCACGAAGCGGGTGACAGACCGCGCATTCTTCCGCATGAGCTCCCAGGCCTCAGTCCGGTAAGGCTCAACCAGGGTATCCAGGAAAGAATCCTCGCCCTGCAAAGACACCACCAGCGGCACCTTCACACGACGGGCCAAGGCAGGCGCCAACCCGATCAGAAGGGAGTTGGATAAGGAAATAACGTCAGGTTTCCCCTCGGTTTCGATCCACTGCACCAGTTGATCCCACTCACTCCACTGACGACCTGACTCGCCCAGCAAGCTGCCCACCGTCATCACTCCCAGATCCCGGGCGCTCGTCATCCCGATGAACCTGGACGCCCAGCGCAGCACGGCCTCACTGTCGAAGAAGTTCCGCAGCCATTGGGGGGCATGTTTGAACCAAGGGAACTTCTCCTGAAGGTAGAGAGACACGCCCCCCACCCTCACGGCCTGTTCCGGATTCGCCTCATCGGCGTCCGTCACCAAGGGCAGGTAGAGCGGTATCATCAGGGCATCATGCCCCCGGGTGCGCAGCGCCTTGATCAGGGCATTGTCCCGCAGACAGCTTCCACAATGAAAGGAACCTGTACCAGGAGTGAGGTGGATGATGCGCATAGGACTCAGAGATCGGGCGAATAAACGTGCGGCGGGAGATCACCCTTCCACACTTAGTTACCTTTGATTTACGGCTGCAAGGCCGGGATACAGGCACAAAAAAGCCGGAGACCTTGCGGAATCCGGCTTAAAATTAGGACAGATCGTCCTGAAGAAGGCTTAGCCTTTGTTCGTGATGCGATCGGAGCGATCTTTCACGGTCATAGCTTCCTTACCAAGGCGGCCACGGAGGTAGTGCAAGCGGGCGCGGCGCACTTTACCTTCACGGGTGATTTCGATCTTGGCGATCTTGGGAGTGTTGAGGGGGAACACGCGTTCCACGCCTTCGCCGTAGGAGATCTTGCGCACCGTGAAAGCCTTGTTCAGGCCACTGCCTTTGCGGGCGATAACGATACCAGCGAAAATCTGAATACGCTCTTTCTCACCTTCGATAACGCGCGTGTGCACTTTCACGCTGTCGCCCACGTTGAAGTCGGGAAGGTTCGTTTTCTTTTGCTCTTGTTCAATCTTAGCGATGATGCTCATGACGTGTCTCCTGCGATGAGAATGGCCGCTTCACAGCGGCGGGGAAGGGGCGCATAGACTGCCATCCTTCCTACTCCGTGCAAGTGTTTTGTTTTAGAAATCCGAAAGAGCGGAGTCGAATTTCCATGCTTTCTGATCTTTTGGAAAGTGGAAATATTTTGAAATTAACATGCTCCAGATCATCGCATTTTAAAACAGTTTCCCATCACACGAAATCACCGCCTCCAAACGGATTCAAAGCACAAAATTCCGTAAATTCTGTAAATTCCGGCTAAAAAATCCCCTCTGCTATTTCCCCGCCCGCACCTTCTCGATCTCGGCCTTGATCTGTTCGATGCGATTCTCCGGGGCCGGGTGAGTGCTCATGAACTCAGGCCCTCCTCCGCCGCCACTCGCCTTCTTGAGGATTTCCATCACCTTGATCAGGGCTTCAGGATTGTAACCACTCTGGTAGAGGAACTTCACGCCAAGGCGATCAGACTCCAGTTCATCACTGCGACCGTATTTGGTGTTCACCACCTGATTCACCAACTGAGCCAGTTGGGCATTGGCATTACTGGATCCATCGCTGGTGGCTACAACAAAGGCGGTGGTGAGCCCACCGATGAGTTCTGACTTGGCAATCTGTTCGGAACTGTGACGTCCCACCACATGGCCGATCTCGTGCCCCAGGACGCCAGCGAGCTCGTCTTCCGTCTTGAGGAGTCTGAAGAGAGCTTCCGTGATGAAGATCTGGCCACCCGGCAGCGCAAAGGCGTTCACCGTGTCCCGGTCTGCCAGCAGGTGGAACTCATATTTGTACGCGGTCTCGTCGGCATCCGTGTCGGTGACCAGTTTCTGCCCCACCCGGTTCACATACTCGCGGGCCTGCATGTCTTGGGACGGCCCCCCATGCATCGAGGCCATCTTCTGGCGTGAGGCAAGTCCTAGCTGGATCTCCTCTGTAGGATTGAGTTTCAACTGCTGCGTCCGTCCAGTGAACTTGTTCACCTCCTTCGTCGTGCTCGTGTAGAACGAAAAGATGGCAAAGGCAGCGATGGCAACGCCGATGGCAATCCGCATGCCGCAACCGGACATTTGAGGGCGTCGCCCACCGGCACCATACTCGAATGCGGATTTAGAGAGAGGCGGGAAAAGTGACCTGAGGCAGTTCCAGTTTTTCATGGCAGTGGGGACGTACTATCCTTTGTATCGCAACTGACCCACCAAGCCAAGCCACAAACTTTCGCCTTCGGTCGACTCCCCTACTCCAGATCTTGCTTTTCTGCCGTACTGCCTACCTTCGATCATGGTCACGCCAAACATTCGCACCTTCCTTGCCTCTACCGCACCGGCTGAGGGCATTACAGTTCAGGGCTGGGTACGCACCCGACGGGACTCCAAGGCGTGCACTTTCATTGAGCTGAATGATGGCTCCTGCCTGAAGGGTCTTCAGGTGGTGGCGGACAACACGCTCCCCTGTGCCGGGCTGTACCCAAAGATCCTCACGGGGGCCTCAGTACAAGTCACAGGTGACCTCGTGGCCTCTCCAGGCGGCAAGCAGTCCTTTGAAGTCCTTGCCAAGGACATTGTCATTCTAGGCGAAGCAGATGGCTCCTACCCCTTGCAGAAAAAAGGGCACACGCCCGAGTTCCTGCGCAGCATTTCCCATCTCCGCCCCCGCACGAATCTGCTGGGCAGCGTCTTCCGTGTGCGCAGCCGCATGGCCTTCGCCATCCACAAGTTCTTCCAGGAGCAGGACTTCTTCTACGTGCACACGCCCATCATCACCAGCAGCGACTGCGAAGGCGCAGGTGAGATGTTCCGCGTCACCACCCTCCCCCAAGGCACACCTGCGAAGCCCGAGGCCGACTTTTTCGCCAAGCCCACCTTTCTTACCGTGAGCGGTCAGCTACAGGGTGAGGTCTTCGCCTGTGCCCTGAGCAAGATTTACACTTTCGGCCCCACCTTCCGGGCAGAAAACTCCAACACCGCCCGGCATGCGGCCGAATTCTGGATGATCGAGCCAGAGATGGCTTTCTATGATCTGGCAGCAGACATGGACGTGGCAGAGGCCAATGTGAAGTACCTAATCCGCTCCCTGTTTGAAACTTGCGGGGAGGAATTGGAATTTTTCAACAAGTTTGTCGATCAGGGCCTCATCGCCCGGCTGCAACACACCTTGGACCAGCCGTTCCAACGGGTGACCTACACGGATGCCGTGGACCTGCTACTGAAGTCTGGCAGGACGTTCGAGTACCCCGTGGAGTGGGGACAAAACCTCCAGTCTGAACACGAGCGCTTCCTGGCCGAGGAACACTTCAAAAGCCCCGTCACGGTCTACAACTATCCCCGCAGTCTAAAGCCCTTCTACATGCGACAGAATGATGATGGCAAAACCGTAGCCGCCATGGATGTGCTGGTGCCAGGCATCGGTGAGATCATCGGTGGCAGCCAGCGCGAGGAGCGGCTGGATCTGCTGGAGGAAGCCATGCGGGCGCACGGACTGAGTGAGGAAAACTACCGTTGGTACGCCGATCTCCGCCGCTACGGCTCGGTGCCGCATGCCGGCTATGGGATGGGCTTTGAGCGTTTCCTTATGTTCGCCACCGGGGTCAGCAACATCCGCGATGTCATTCCGTTTGCCCGCACGCCGGGACACGCCGATTTTTGAGTTCCCCTACTCGTTTTGTCTCATCATTTCAGGGAGCGTGGCTCCCCTTCTCAGGTCTTTGATCTCATGTTCGCACGTTCCTTCACTTCAAATCTGATTGCGCTGTCCCTCTCAGTGGCGGGTTGGGCCATGGCAACTGTGCCCGCACACAGCCAGGAAGTCCTGGACCTGACTATGGTGTCTGAAGTGAAATCCGTGCAACCGGGCGCCCCTTTTCATGTTGCCCTCTCGTTGCAGCACAAGGAAGGCTACCACACCTACTGGAAGTTCCCCGGGATTGTCGGCGTGCCCACCAGTATGGATTGGGAGCTGCCCCCCGGCTGGCAGGCCAGTGAGATACTGTGGCCTGCTCCAGAGCAAGTTCACATGTTCAAGATCCGGGCTCAAGGGTACCACGGAAACCTGCTGCTGCCGGTCCAGATCACCCCTCCCAAAGACCTCGCGGTGGGTTCAGAGGTTACGCTCAAAGGTAAATCCTCCTGGATGTGTTGTGGGCGGGACTGCAATCCAGGATTCACCGATTTGACCCTGAAGCTGCCGGTGACTGCCGCCGTCCCTGCTGCGGATCTTCGCTGGCAAAAACCCATCGCCGCAGCCCTGAAAGAAGTCCCCAATCCGCTTCAGGGATGGAAGGTCAGTGCCGTGCGCAGCGGAGGAGAGGTCACACTCAAGCTCGTGCCGGAGATCTCTGGTGCGGTCCCAGAAGTAAAAGAGGTGCTTTTTTTCACCGACGACGGACTGATCAATGCCGACAAGGATCAGAAATTGGAACGGGGTGCAGACGGCTCGCTGACGCTGAGACTCGAAGTGTCCCAGTATGCTGACCAGCCACTGGCCACCTCACTCAATGGCGTCCTGCAAAGCCCCCAAAGCTGGGGTGGCGATGGAGCAGAGTCCGTGAGTATTTCCGTGCCGATTACCGTGAAAGATGACTGAGGACGAGTCGTCACTGGCGATCGCCGTAGGAAACAGACCGCAACAACTCCTCCGGAGTAGCGACATTCTCTATTCCTACCCAACGTCGTCTCGCTTAAAGCTGGTCAACGATTGGGCTAGTGGCAGGATCCCCTTTGGGGGAAAATTCTCCGACCGAGTCGTCAACACTCCCCGACTCCTGCCGCAGTTCCACCACTGGCTCCGTTAGCAGCCGATTCTACCGCCCAGGCTTCCACTCGAGATCCTCGGCAGGGTCTTCCGGCTGGGTGCGACCTACCCAGTTGACGAGGATGCAGAAGGTCAGCCCCGCCCACCACAGCCAACCCAGGAGATGCGCCAGAGGGTTGGTCTCACGCAGCAACATCAGGGACACCGTGCTGAGTCCACTGAGAACGAGCACACAGGCGACCCGGTCGTAATTGTCGCGCCCCCAGCGAAAGAGCTTCGTGGGGATCAAGGCCACCCACAGCGACACTTGCACCAGCAAAAACATGAAGAAAAACCACACCAGGGGCACCACGATGAATGAGCACAACCACCGGCCGGCACAGTCACCCGCCCAGTGAGAGTAGTAAAGCTCCGCCACCAGCACTACCCACAGCGTCACACTTGCCGCAAATCCATAGACCTCCTTCTCCGAGCGTCGGGAGCTCGCAGTGATGATCATTTCAACAGGGCGGTCGCAGTTCATACGGTCGCAGATTCAGGTATATTGACCTTCTCCGTAACGGTGGGCGTGAAGACATCTTCAAAAACAAACCACTGATGCCAGTGTTTTTCGATCACGAAGCGCAGCACCGTATTCCACTGGCGGGCGGCTCTCATTTGAGATTCGTTGCGATCCGCCGGTCCTGTGGTCGTCAATGCGAATGAAGGCTCGGCATGCACCCGATAGCGCCGGTATCCCATGCGAATGATGAAGACGGGATGAATGGAAGTCTTCGCCACGGAGGCCAGAATGAAAGGACCGCGGGGAATGTTCCACTCATAGCCTTCCTTGAACCCAAGCTTTACTGGCGAGACATCGAAGAGCACCCGGTCACCCTGAATGGCGACGATCCCGCCTTCGTTCACCGCCCGTGCCAGCTCCACGCCCAGCATGTTGCCAGGTTCATTATAGTGAATGACAAAAGTTTCTGATGTTTGCCGCTCTCTCTTGTTTTTCTGGTATTCCTGATTCTCGCGAAGTCTCTCAGGCGCCCGCACCATGTGGATGGGCCGTTTGAACTTGTGCGCAAAAACTGGTGCCGCGACGTCATAGTTCCCCATGTGTGCCGTCAGTAGGATCGCGCCGTCTTCTTTGGCCTGGAGCTTCTGCAGATCCTCCATGCCGGTGACTTCCCAAGTGATGATGTCCTCCCCATTCCGCACGTGCGCCAGATCGGTGATGGTCCAGGCAAAATTCCAAATCACCCGGAACGCCCGGAACTGATTTCCCAATCGGGAAGTGCCAGGGAGAATGACAGTCAGGTTTCTAGCGACGGATTTGCGGGCCGTGCCACACAGCGCCCAGAAAATAAAGCTGAAGGCTCCCATGAAGACGGGCTCCATGAACCACGGGCAATGGCGAGCGCCCCAATGCAGGTACCGCATCCAAAAATCTCCATACACAGAAAATCGGCGCAGCCAGCTTAACATGGAGTCGGAGGAAAGAAGATGGCGTGGAGGGGCTTGGGACGAAGGCGCGGACTGGGAATCAGCTGGGGGCTGAGTCTCAGAAAAGCCGGAAACCGTCGTCATTCAACCACTGGTTGTCTAAACGGCCTCATTCTGTGACATCAAGGCAGCCTTAAAAGGCAAATCCGAAGGTGATGTGCAGGGCACCCAAGTCCTCACCATCCTTGCGATCAGGGTTGAAGCCGTAGTCGATGCGCAAGGGTCCAATGGGGAGTTTGTAGCGAATTCCCAGACCGATGGCGTAGCGGAGGTCGGATGGCGAAGAGAAGAGGTTGTCCTCCTCACGGCTGAGGCTCCCGGCATCACCAAAGAGGGCCAGTTCAAGGTTGGGTCTCACCTCATAGGACAGCTCCACACTGAAGACTTGACTGGCAGTCCCTCCCAAGGGGGTACCCGACTTGGACTTCACTCCCATCTCACGCTCGGTAAAACTTCGCACACTGGTGGCTCCGCCATTGAAAAGCCGCAGATCGATGGGCAGTTCGTCCACTCCGCCACTGATCGTGACCGCACGGGCTTTGGCCGACGCCGCTACGCGTAGCTTCTTCGTCAGTGGCTGGTAGATGGAGAAAGAAATCTCACTCCGCAAAAACTGCACATCCCCACCAGAGGACGTCACGCTCGCACTGGCAGTCCAGCCATCGGTTGGCACCACTGGACTGTTGCGATAATCAAAGACCAAGGCAGCCCCTACCGAACCAAGCTGGTACTCATCCGGCCCCAGTTCCAGCGCGGTGAGTTCATCGGACTCCACCTTGTTGTCGGAATACTGGCCGAACAGACTGCTGGTGATATGTTTGTTCCACCGACGCTCCAGACCCAGTTTTCCAAAGAGGGAGTTTCGGTCGTAATCAAAGATCGAGAAAGTCTCTGCGCCCACCTCAGAAGAGAGGCTGTAGCGAGATCCGAACAATGCCGGGTCGAGCATCTTCAAGGATGCATTGATGCCGCGGCCCGTGTACTCGGCCTTGGCACTCGCCGAATTGCCACTGTTCATGAAGTTCACCTTCCGCACTTCGGCTCCGATGATGGGCCCTTGGAAAGTCTCATACCCCCCATAGAGGCCCAGCGTGGTGCGCATCCCCTCCTCCCCGCGTACCCTGAGGGCGAGGGTGCCATCGGGCTGGTCCACAGGCTCCAGTTCCATGCGAGCGAAAACGCCCGTGTCCAGCAACCGGCGGTTCATGATCTCAAGTTCGGGAGGTGAATAGGTCGTGCCTACGGCGGGTTTGAAACTGGCCCGGATCAGGCGCTCCGCCCCTGTGGAGAAACCGGGAGCAATCTCCACCGATGATATTTCATAGATGGGACCAGG
>JBGGMQ010000416.1:0-2898 GCA_041287975.1 Verrucomicrobium sp.
GAACACAGAGGAATACAAAACTTCAAAATTCAAAAACCAAACGTCAAGGAAGGTTCAAAATCCAAATCCCAATTCTGTTAACTCCGTTAATTCTGTCTGAAAAATCAGTCTCTGTGTTCTCTGTGCCTCTGTGGTTAAACCATCATTTGCTCGGCTCTCCGGCGTCCTACCCGCCTTGATTCCCTCTGCTTTTTTTGTAGAAATCGGACATTCCTTTCCAATAGGCAGGCGGGTTCGGACGTTATGGGGTGTCCGCCATGCCCCCTTGTTCGCTGCTTTTTGCCCGCCCTTTTACCACGTGTTCTCGCTTTTCAGGGAGTGCCACGGCTCTGCTGTTGAGCCTGGGCTTTCTCGTGCCTCCGGGGGCGCATGGAGCGGCGGATGAGCCCGTCTCCAGTGGAAATGTCCCGGCTCCTGACACGAAGGCCTACTTTGAGCAGCACTGCCTGGAGTGCCACGACACGGAGACGAAGAAAGGCGGGATCGACCTGGAAACGATGCCCTGGCAGCCCGGTGACCACGCCAATTTCGACCGCTGGGTGAAGGTGTACGACGTGGTGAAGAAAGGCGAAATGCCGCCGAAGAAGCAAGAGCGCCCTCCCGAGGAGGCGACCAAGGCGTTCCTCGTGCATCTCTCAACCCCACTGACGGCTTATGAGCAGCAAAAGGTGACCGCAGGCGGGCGCACCGGCCTCCGTCGGCTAAACCGCATGGAGTATGAGCGCACGGTGCAGGATCTCTTGGGCATTGACCTGCCGCTGGTGGTCATGCTCCCTGCCGACACCCCGCTGCATGGCTTCGATACCGTAGCCGAGGGGCTGCGGCTCTCCACCCTGCAGATGGAGAAGTACCTGGAGGCGGCCGACGCGGCTGTGGAGGCAGCGATTGAGCTCGGGCCGGAGCCGAAGCAGATCAAAGGGCACTGGCTGGTGAAGGATGAAAAGGAGATCCGCCGCCTGCTGGACACGCCTGAGGGCACGCAGGTGAACAAGAACGACCCCAACAAGCACCGCCACCTGCTGCGGGAACTGCCGGATGCGATCGTGTTCTTTGACACGAACTACCCCTCCGCCCAGATCCGCCAGATCGAGCAGCACGCCGCCGGTCGCTACCGCATCCGCGTGAGCGCCTACGGCCACCAGACCAAGGGTGAGCAGGTGCCCATGCGGGTTTACGGAGACAACTTCAAGGACAAGCAGCTGCTGGGCTGGTTCGAGATGCCACCCGACCAGCCGCGGGTGGTGGAGTTCGAGGCCAGTCTGCGGGCCAACGAGCACCTGCGCATCGAGCCGACCAACACGGGTGTGGATGAAAAAGGGCAGAACATCTACCACATCACGGCCAAGAACTTCACGGGTTCCGGTCTGGCCATCCAGTGGGTGGAGGTGGAGGGCCCTTTGCTTGAGGCCTGGCCTCCACGCAGCATGCAGGCCCTCTTTGGCGACACCCCCGTGGTGAAGCTCGATGAGAACCGCAAGAACCGTGACAAACGCGTGGACTACGAGCTGCAGCCCGGCGAGCCCAAGGCGAATGCCAGACAGGTCCTGGAGCGCTTCGCCACGCGGGCCTTCCGTCGCCCCCTGGAGCCAGGTGAGGGCGACCGCTTTGTGAAACTGACCACGGACGCGCTGGATGAGGGCCTGGCGTATCTCGATGCCATGCGCATCGGCTTCCGCGCCATCCTCACCGCGCCGCAGTTCCTCTTCATGGAGGAGAATCCCGGCAAACTTAGCGGCCCCGCCCTGGCCACGCGGCTCTCCTATTTCTTCTGGAGCACGCTGCCCGATGATGAACTGCGCACGCTGGGCGTGGAGGGCAAACTCAGCCAGCCGGCAGTGCTGAACGCCCAGGTGGAGCGGCTGCTCAAAGATCCCCGCTCCAAGGCCTTTGTGACCAACTTCACAGGCCAGTGGTTGGATCTGCGCAACATCGATGCCACGAGCCCGGACAAGAAACTCTACCCGGAGGCTGATGAACTGCTCCGGGTGTCCATGGTGCAGGAGACGGAGGCTTATTTCAATGAACTGCTGAAGGCGAACCTGCCTGTGACCCAGGTCATCCAGTCGGACTTCGCCATGCTGAACAGCCGTCTGGCTGCGCACTACCAGATCCCTGGTGTGGATGGTGAGCAGATGCGGAAGGTCTCCCTGGCAGCGGACAGCCCACGCGGCGGCATCCTCACGCAGGCCAGTGTGCTGAAGGTGACGGCGAATGGCACCACCACCTCCCCCGTACTGCGAGGTGCCTGGGTGATGAAGAAGCTCCTGGGGCAGCCCCCCTCCCCGCCCCCGCCCGGCGTGGGCTCCATCGAGCCAGACACCCGGGGTGCCACCACCGTGCGTGAGCAGTTGGCAAAGCACCGCAGCTCGGAAACCTGCGCTGGCTGCCACAGCAAGATCGATCCCCCCGGCTTTGCGCTGGAGGCGTTTGACGTCATAGGCGGCTTCCGCGACCGCTACCGCTCTCAGGACAAGGGCGATACCATCACCGTGCCCAACTCCCGTCAGAAGCGCTTGTACGTGAAGCTGGGCCCCAAAGTAGATGCCACAGGTGAGTTCGCCGATGGACGGCCATTTACCAGCATCCAGGACTTCAAAAAACTCCTCGTGGCCGATCCCCAGCCGGTGACCCTGGCTCTGGCAGAGAAGCTCGTCATCTACTCCACGGGCGCAGGCATCGGCTTCTCGGACCGTCCCGCGATGGACGCCATTGTGCAAAAGACGCAATCCCAGGGTGGCGGCCTCCGTACTCTCATTCACGAGATCGTTCTGAGCCCCCTCTTCCAGTCCAAGTAAGAGCTACGCCTGCCCGATTGTAATTGTTTTCCGCTGACCGCCCAGATCTCTTTCTCCAGCCCATGAATCTCGCCCCCCGATCCCTCTCCCGCCGCGCTTTCCT
>JBGGMQ010000417.1:0-3920 GCA_041287975.1 Verrucomicrobium sp.
CCGCGATGCGGGCCCTATGACCTTCACTACCGCTCAGGGGGCGACCGCCTCTGGGGTGGATCTGCTGGTCTCCGGCGTCCTGAGCGGGACCGGCATCACCAAGGCGGGGGCAGGCACGCTGCATCTCAGCAACACCAACACCTTCACAGGCGTGATCAATCTCAACGGCGGCATCTTGCGCGCCGCCACGGCCGGGATCAACGGGGGCAACACCACCAACGGCATCGTGTTCAACGGCGGCACGCTGCAGGCTGCCACGGGAGGCATCATCACGGCCAAGACCATCACCCTCACCGGGGCGGGCACCTTTGACACAAATGGCAATGCCTCCACGTTTTCAGGAAACGTCACAGGCGCAGGGCTCTTAACCAAGACCGGGGCGGGTGCGCTCACCCTCAGTGGTGCGGCCAACACCTACAGCGGCGGCCTTGCGATCACGGGCGGAAGCCTGATCGTAAACAACGCGAGCTCCGGGGTGCTGGGCGCCGGGACGGTGACCATGGGGGCGGGCACCACGCTGGATCTCAACGGCAACAGCCAGACCACGGGCCTGCTGAAGACCTACGACGACGCCTCAGCCATCACCATCACCTCCAACGCCGCTGGCGGCAATCCGGTGCTGACGCTCTCCGGCACAGGCAGTGAGACCTTTGGCGGGGTGATCAGCAACGGACTGGCGACCTCCCTCGGCATCATCAAGGCGGGAGCGGGTACCCAGACCTTCTCAGGAAACAACACCTACACGGGCACCACCCAGGTCAACGGGGGCCTGTTGCGCATCACCGGCCGTCTCGGCAACACTGCCGTCACCGTGGCCACCACCGGCGCGCTGGGGGGCAATGGAACGATTGGAGGCCTGGTGTCCCTGACGGGTGCCGGATCTGCCATCAACCTCCAGGACGGACAGTCGGGCACACTCACCCTCTCTGCGGGGCTGACTCTCACTGGTGGTAATGCGCTTTCCTTCGACCTCGGCACCACGGGTGACCAGATCGCCCTCGTCGGCGGCACCTACACCTTCACCAGTGGGGTCGCGACCATCAGCCTGCTGAACGTCACGGGTTACGGGGCAGGTTCGTACCAACTCATCACCGGGGCCTCGGGCATCAGTGCGTCCAACTTCGAACTCGCTGCTGCATCCCTGGCAGGGTACAATCTCTCGCTCAGCACTACGGGCGGGAATACGCTGACGTTGAATGTCTTCACCAGCACCTCTCCTGCGGTGGCCTACTGGAAGGGGGACGTGAGCGGCGTCTGGAGCGCCCTCAGTGGCGGTAACTCCAACTTCACCAGTGACGCGGCCGGGACCACGGATCCGGGCCAGTCGCTCGACGGCACCTCCGCAGTGATCTTCTCCGCGATTGGGGCTGCCAATGAAAGCAGCACCACGCTGGGAGCAGACATCTTCATCAAATCGCTCACCGTCAATTCCGCAAGCGCCGTGGGCATTGGCGGGGCGAATGTGCTCACGATCGTTGACCCGACCGGGGTCACCATCAACTCCGGGGCGGGTGCTCTCTCCCTCTCCGTCCAGGGCGTCGCGCTGGGGGCGAATCAGACCTGGACCAGCAACTCCGTCAATGCAGCGGTGATTTCCTCGATCATCAGCGGGGCCCGCACCCTCACTCTGGCTGGCACGGGTGCCTTCACCCTGTCTGGCAACAGCACGTTCTCGGGCGGGCTCAACCTGTCTTCCGGCACCACCCTGAACATCAACCATGGAGGCACGGGTGCGGGCAATTCCGCTCTTGGCACCGGAACTTTCACCATCAACGGCGGCACGATCAACAACACCAGCGGCGGGGCGGTGACGGTGGGCACGAACAATGCCATGGTGTGGAACGCCAACGTCGTCTTTGGCGGCACGAATGACCTGAATCTGGGCACCGGAGGTGTCACTCTGTCCGCCACTCGCACGGTCACCACCAACGGCTCCGGCACGTTGACCGTGGGCGGTGTGGTCAGTGGCACCGGCTTTGGCCTGGTGAAGAGCGGGACGGGCACCCTCAGCCTCACAGGACAGAGCACTTTCACCGGCACCCTCAATGTCAGCGAGGGGACGCTCCGACTCCTGGGTGCGGTCAATGCGCTCAACACGGCCAACATCGGGCAGGTCACCATTGGTGATACCGCGAACCTCAACGCCATCCTGACCATTGATGGCGGCACGCTGAACGCCACGAAGAACACCAGCCCCAGCATCGCGGTGGGCTCGCTGGCCAACAGTCGTGGTTTCGTGAAGATGTCCTCGGGCAGCATCACCACCACGAGTGAGTTTCACCTGGGGCGTGGTGCCGGAGCCTTTGCGGCCATGTCCATGAACGGCGGGACGGTCACCTCGGGCAGCTGGTTCGTGGTGGGGTTCAACAACGACCGCGCCATCATCAATCAGACCGGTGGTGATGTCTTTGTGAATTCAAACCGCATGACAGTCGGGGCAGGGGGCACGGGCTCGATTGGCGTGTACAACCTCAGCGGCACTGCCACCTTCTCCGCTCTGAGCGGCTCCGGCGGGATGTTCGTGGGCGAGAACGGCGTTGGCGTCTTGAACCTGTCCGGATCCGCTGCCGTCAATCTGGCAGCCAACGGTCTTGCGCTCGGCCAGGTCGGAGCGGCATCCAGCGGCACGGTCAATCTCCTCGGCGGCACTCTCACCACCAACCGGGTGACCAGAGGCGCAGGCACCGGCCTCTTCAACTTCAATGGCGGCACCCTGAAGGCCAACGCGGCCAATGCCACCTTCATGACTGGGCTCACGAACGCCTTTGTCTATTCGGGTGGGGCGAAAATCGACACCGCAGGTTTTGACATCACGATTGGCCAGGCCCTGCTCGCGCCCAATGGCAGCGGCGTCAGCAGCATCGCCGTGGCCGGCGGCGGTGCCGGTTATGTGGACACCCCGGTCGTAGTCGTCAGTGGAGGTTCGGGCACGGGAGCCACGGCGGTGGCCACAGTGGTGAACGGAGTGGTCACAGGATTCACCATCACCAATCCCGGCACCGACTATGTGGAGGGGGATGTGCTCACCGTCACGCTGCATGGGGGTGGGGCCACCACGGCCGCCAGTGCGGGCACGGTGGCTCTCAGTGGCAACTCCAGCGGCGGGCTGACCAAGAGCGGCGCGGGCGTGTTGACGCTTTCAGGAGTTAACACTTACACGGGCGGCACCACCATCCTGGATGGCACGCTGGCTCTGGGCGCGGCAGGGGTGCTCGCCGATACCGGGGCCGTGACGGTCGATGGCAGCAGTGCGGTCTTCAGTCTGGGGGCCAACAACGAGACCGTTTCCGCGGTGACGCTGACGAAGGGCACCATTGAAGGTTCCACAGGCGTGCTGACAGCCAGCTCCTATGATCTGCGCAACGGAGCCGTGACCGCCATTCTGGACGGCAATGCCGCCGTCGCGAAGAGCACCTCTGGTACCGTGACGGTTTCAGCTGCCAACACCTACACGGGCGGCACGACCGTCACGGCCGGAACCTACCTGGTGCAGAACACTGCCGGAAGCGGCACGGGCACGGGGCATGTCACTGTGCAGTCGGGCGCGAGGTTCGGCGGCACAGGCTCGGTCGTGACCGCCGCCGACCGCAATATCTCCATCAACAGCGGTGCCAGCCTGCAGGTGGGCAAGCTGGGTGAATTCGGGGACAGCACCGGCCAGTCTTTCACCCTGCAAAACAGCGGCACCGGGATCATCACCCTCCAGGGTACGCTGGAGTTCGACATCGTGGAGAACTTTGGCGGGGACTCCAACCTGGCCTCCCCGCTGGCCACCAATGATGTGCTGGTGCTGAAGAGCGACAGTGCCATCGTCCTGGGAGGCACTCTGAAGGTGACGGATGTCAATGAAACTTCGGCCTGGGAGTTCACCGCTTGGCAGGAGTTCGACACCTGGCAGCTCATTGACTGGAGCAACGTCG
>JBGGMQ010000418.1:0-10621 GCA_041287975.1 Verrucomicrobium sp.
TGGCCTATGCCAGCGACCTGGGGGACTCCGTTATGATGGGCGTCATCAGCCTCATCTACGATCACCAGAAGCGGAACCTGCAGAACACCCTGACCGACCTCCAGCACAAGTACCTGCGCGAGATCGTCACCATCCAGCTCGTGCACCTGGAGGACAACCAAAGCCTGCAAATCATGCTCGTGCAGGGTCCTGCCCGCATCCTCCGTGAGATCAAAGAGGAAATGAGCGCCCTCAAAGGCGTGCGCCACGGCCAGCTCCAACTCAGCACCACGCTCCTGCCTCCTCTTCACGAAGCGGTCGCCTCCCCTCGCCCCGCACCCGCCAAAAAGTCCCGCCGGGCTCCGACTCCTCAAGGTCCAGATGCCCTGTAGGGCAAGCGCCCCGCTTACCTCATTTAGCATTTATCATTTCTAATTTATCATTTTTGTATGTTCCCCATTTCCGAAGAAAAAGTCCGTTTCCGCGAGGTCGTCCTAGGCGGTGCCAGCTGGTCCCATGTGTTGAAGCGCGGCAGCACTCTCCGCATCATCGATCCGCAAGGCGGAGCCAATGTCTCGGCCCTCTTCTTCAACTTTGAGCTGCTGGTGGAGCGCTACAACATGTCCGACAGCCTGAAGGCACAGCATGTCGCCTACCTCACGACCGGACGCGCTCTCTACTCGGACATGGGCCGCATTCTCGTCTCCATCACGGATGACACCAGCGGATGGCATGACACAATATGCGGACACAGCACCGCCGCTCTGGTGGAGAAGAAATACGGCACCGCCACCTTCCATGAGCATCGCAACAAATACCACCGCAACGGCCGGGATAGTTTCCTCGTCGAACTCGGCAAGTACGGTCTGGGTGCCAAGGACCTCGTGCCCAATGCAAACTTCTTCAGCAAGGTCACGGTGGATGACGCTGGTGCCCTGCACTTCGATGAGTCCCACGCCAAGCCAGGTGCCTACGTTGACCTCCGAGCTGGACTGAACACGCTCGTCGTGCTCAACACCTGCCCTCACCCGCTTGATCCCGCCCCCACCTACGAGCCCAAACCCGTCCACCTCGTCGTCTACTCCTCCGACCCTGCCGGTCCTGATGACGTCGTTCGCAACTTCCGTCCCGAGAACGACCGCGGCCTCATCATCACCGATCGCTATTTCATGTAACCAGCCGGTGCCTTCTACTTATCCCTTTTCCCTCACCCCTTGACCCTCTCATTCCCATGAGCCTCACCCAGAGCCCTTTCAGCCCCGACCTCGCCTCCTACGACCAAGTCGTCCCCGCTGGCGACGGCTGGATGTATGAGATCAAAAAAGGCCAGACTTTCCGCATCGTCGATCTGGAGGGCAATCAGGCCGTGGACATCCTGTTTTTCAACGCTGCCAACCCCGACGAGCGCTACAGCGCGGTCGATACCATCCGCGAACAGGGTGCCATTTATCTCACCACCGGTTCTGTCCTTCTCTCCACGGAGCTGAACCCCATGCTCACCATCACCGCTGATACCTGCGGTCGTCACGACACCCTCGGCGGAGCCTGCGCCGCCGAAAGCAACATGGTCCGCTACGCCATTGAGAAGCGCTACATGCACAACTGTCGCGACACCTTCCTCCTCCAGATGGCCGAGTATGGGCATGACTACACCAAGCGCGACCTCACCAGCAACATCAACTTCTTCATGAACGTCCCCGTCACCCCCGAAGGCAAGCTCACCTTCGAAGACGGCATCTCCGAAGCCGGAAAATACGTCGAAATGAAAGCCGAAATGGACGTCGTCGGCCTCATCTCCAACTGCCCCCAACTCAACAACCCCTGCAACGCCTACAATCCCACGCCGATCCGGCTGTTGATCTGGGACTGATTCGGATTGCTGATTTCTGATTTTTGAATGCTGATTGTCCTGACATGAATCAAATCGACTTGAAGGACCGCACCCAGGCGTTTGCCCTTCGCATCATCAAATTAGTGCATCACTTGCCCAAAAGCATTATAGGTAAAACGATAGGTTCTCAACTCTCCCGCAGCGGCACATCCGTTGGGGCCAACTATCGCTCCGCCTGTCGCGGCAGATCCAAGGCCGAGTTCATCGCCAAGCTGGGCATCGCCATCGAAGAGTGCGATGAAAGCGCCTATTGGCTCGAACTAGTTGTCAAAGCTGAACTGCTTTCAGAAAAACAGGTGAGTCAGCTTCTCAACGAATGCAATGAATTGACCGCCATTTTAAACGCTTCTCACAAGACTGCGAGTCACGCGCTGAAGCTCTCCCGACAGTCACCAAAGTCCGCCGATCACTCTAAGTGATTTCTTCCACCCTTGCGCAGCTGATTCGATGTATTTCCTGAATCAGCGATCAGAAATCAAAAATCAGAAATGAAAACTCTCATCGCCAACCGCGGCGCCATCTCCTGCCGGATCTCGCGCACGCTCAAGCGCCTCGGCTACAGTTCGGTCGCCGTGTATTCCGAAGCCGACAAGGCCTCCCTCCACGTGGATGCCGCCGACGAAGCGGTCCTCATCGGCCCCCCCGCCCCTCGCGAAAGCTACCTCGACACCACCAAGGTTCTCGCCGCCGCTCTCGCCACCCACGCCACTGCCATCCATCCGGGCTACGGTTTCCTCAGTGAAAATCCGGACTTCGCCCGCGCTTGTGAAGCCGCTGGCATCGCTTTTGTCGGACCCACGCCGGACCAGATGGTGAAGTTCGGCTTAAAGCACACGGCACGAGACATCGCCATGGAGTCCGGCGTGCCGTTGCTTCCCGGAACCGGCCTGCTCGCCTCGGTAGATGAGGCCGTCGAGAAGGCGCAGAGCATCGGATACCCGGTCATGCTGAAGAGCACCGCGGGAGGCGGTGGCATCGGCATGCGCGTTTGCGAAAACGATGCCGATCTCCGCGCCCAGTTCGAATCGGTGCAACGCCTCAGCATGGCCAATTTCAAAGACAGCGGCCTGTTTCTGGAGAAGTTCGTCCGCCACGCCCGGCACATCGAGGTCCAGATTTTCGGCGATGGTCAGGGCCGCGTCCTCGCCTTGGGCGAACGCGACTGCTCCGTGCAGCGTCGCAATCAAAAGGTCATCGAGGAAACTCCTGCCCCTCACCTCACCCAGGAAGCCCGCGCGGAACTCCTCGCCTGCGCCCAGCGCTTGGGTGAGGCGGTGAACTACCGCTCCGCAGGGACAGTGGAGTTTGTTTACGATGCCGACAGCGAGAAGTTCTATTTCCTCGAGGTGAACACCCGCCTGCAGGTGGAGCACGGGGTGACGGAGGAAGTGCTTGGCATCGATCTCGTGGAGTGGATGGTCCGCCTCGCTGCAGGTGATCTCGGCTTCTGGCCGGAGTCCCTACCCGTCGCTCAGGGCCACAGCATCCAGGCTCGCGTCTATGCCGAGGATCCCGCCCGAAACTTCCAGCCCAGCAGCGGCCTCCTCACCGATGCGACCTGGCCAGAGGGCACCCGCGTCGAGACCTGGGTGGCCAAGGGGGTTACGGTGTCCCCGTTCTATGATCCGCTCGTGGCGAAGGTCATTGTCCATGCCGCCGATCGTGAGAAGGCCATCTCTGCCCTGCACAGTGCCCTGGAGGGCTCCCACCTCTCCGGCATCGAGACGAATCGGGACTACCTCATGGCCGTGCTGGGGCACGCGCCCTTCGTGGCGGGCCACGCCACCACCCGCATGCTGGGTGAGTTCGCCTGGCAGCCCCATACGTTGGAGGTCATCGAGCCCGGGGCCGTCACCACCATTCAGGACTTTCCCGGTCGCCTCGGTTATTGGGACATCGGCGTGCCACCCTCCGGGCCCATGGATGACGTCTCCTTCCGTCTCGCCAACCGCCTCGTGGGGAATGATGACCACGCCGCCGGGTTCGAGATGACGATGGTCGGCCCCACGCTGAAATTTCAGCAGGCCTGCACCGTTGCCCTCACGGGAGCGCGGCTCAAGCCTACCCTCAATGGTGAAGCCATCCCCATGGATGCCGCCATCGCCGTGCCTGCCGGAGCCATCCTCAAGACCGGCCGCATGGGAGATGCGGGCGTGCGTTCTTACCTCGCCATCTCGGGTGGATTGGATGTGCCCTTGTACCTCGGCAGTCGCTCCACCTTCACTCTGGGCGGCTTCGGCGGCCACGCAGGTCGCGCCCTCCGTGCAGGCGACATCCTTCACATCGGCTCCGCTTTGGAGACCTCCGTGGCCCCACTGCCGCTCTCGCCCGTGCAGGCCCCCAAGTGGCAGAATGAATGGACCATCCGCGTCTCCTACGGCCCGCATGGGGCACCCGATTTCTTCACGAATGAGGATATCCAGACCTTCTTCGCCACTTCCTGGAAGATCCATTACAACTCGAACCCCACCGGCATCCGCCTCATCGGGCCCAAGCCCAGCTGGGCGCGCACTGATGGCGGTGAAGCGGGCCTGCATCCGTCGAACATTCACGACAATGCCTATGCTATCGGCGCCATCGATTACACCGGGGACATGCCCATCATTCTGGGCCCGGATGGCCCCAGTTGCGGCGGGTTCGTCTGCCCTGCGGTCATCATTCGGGCCGACCGCTGGATGATGGGTCAACTCCGCCCGGGCGACAGCCTGCGGTTCAAACCCGTTTCTTTGGCTGAAGCCGAGTCTGCGGAGTTGGCGATGGAAGACAGCCTCTCCGCCCTCACCTACGCCAGCGTCCCGCAGACTCCACCCGAGCTACATCTCGCCGATCTGGAGAGCCCTGTCGCGGCTCTTCGTCCCGCCACGGAGCATCAGGTGGAGGTCCGGTATCGTGCTGCGGGGGACAAGTACCTGCTTGTCGAATACGGTCCGCTGGTTCTGGACATCACCCTGCGCGCCCGTGTACACGCCCTCATGGAGTGGGTCCGCCGCCAGCACCTGCCCGGCTTGATCGACCTCACTCCCGGTATCCGGTCGCTCCAGTTCCACTATGACAACCGCGTCCTCCCGCGGCAGAAGCTCCTCGAACTCCTCGCCAAGGCTGAGGATGAGCTAGGGGACCTGCGCGACTTCGAGGTCCCTTCCCGCATCGTCCATCTGCCCCTCTCATGGGATGACCCCGCTACCCGTCTGGCTATTGAAAAGTACATGCAGTCGGTCCGCCCGGACGCCCCCTGGTGCCCGAGCAATATCGAGTTCATCCGCCGCATCAATGGCCTGGAGATCATCGAGGACGTCCAGCGCATCGTTTTTGAAGCCAGCTACATGGTCATGGGCCTCGGGGATGTCTACCTCGGTGCCCCCGTAGCCACGCCACTGGATCCGCGCCATCGACTCGTCACCACCAAGTACAACCCCGCCCGCACCTGGACCCCGGAGAATGCCGTCGGCATCGGCGGTGCCTACATGTGCGTTTACGGCATGGAAGGCCCCGGCGGCTACCAGTTCGTAGGCCGCACCGTGCAAATGTGGAATGCCTGGCGGCAGACTGCGGACTTCACCGGCGGCAAGCCCTGGCTCCTGCGTTTCTTTGACCAGATCCGCTTCTACCCCGTCAGTGCCGAGGAGCTCCTGAAGCTCCGCGAAGACTTCCCCCTCGGACGTTTCCAGCTCAAGATCGAGGAAACCACCTTCAAGCTCGGCGACTACCTCGCCTTCCTGGAAAAGGACGCCGACTCCATCGCCGCCTTCCGGGTCACCCAGCGCCAGGCCTTCAGTGAGGAACGCGAACGCTGGGCCGCCGCAGGCCAGAACATCGCTGCCTCCGAGCCCGAGCCCGAGCCCCCACCGGTGGAAGACGAACTCGCCCCCGAAGGCTGTGAACTCGTCCGCACGCCCCTCACCGGCAATCTCTGGAAAGTCCTCGTCCAACCCGGCGATGAGGTGAAGGAAGGCCAGCCCGTCGTCATTGTCGAAGCCATGAAGATGGAAGCCGAAATCGTCTCCCCCGCCACCGGCAGGATCAAAGAGATCCGGGTCGTCGCCGGGAAGCAGGTGCAGTCGGGACAGGCGCTGATCGTGGTGGAAACGGAAGCATCTGGTTAGAAGTTAGGGGTTAGGCGGAGGCTGGGAAGGAAGGTGCGCTCAATGTTTTAACACTAAACCGTGCAAAACAGGCACGTCCTCTGCTGATGCAACACCCTCACCCTCATCGAAACTGTTGGAGTACCGACTTTAGTCGGCCACCCAAGACTCCCACTCCACCTAGGGCATCTCCTACGCAAAAAACTCCGCACTCCGCATTCCCATCCATCACTTTTCACTTTTTACTAACTACCACTTTTTACTTTGCCTTTAATGCCATCGCTTCCCACCCTCCCCTCTCCCGTCTGGATCTCCGTCACCACTCCCGAGACCTTCGCGGCAGAGTCTGAGGCCGCCTTGGCCAGTGGCGGCCCTTTGGCAGGCAAGACCTTTGCGGTGAAGGACAACATTGATGCCCTGCCGCTCCCGACCACGGCAGGCTGCCCCGCATACAGCTACACCCCCACCGGGGACAATCCCGTCGTGGCCGCCTTACGGAAGGCTGGAGCCGTTGTTGTGGGCAAGACCACTTTGGATCAGTTCGCCACCGGCCTTGTCGGCACCCGGTCTCCTTACGGCCTCTGCCGTAATGTCCTGAACCCCGACTACATTTCGGGCGGCTCTAGTTCCGGCTCGGCCGTGGCTGTCGCCAGTGGCCAGGTGGACTTCGCTCTGGGCACCGATACCGCAGGCTCCGGCCGCGTCCCCTGTGTGTTGAATGGCATCGTCGGCTACAAGCCCACCAAGGGGGCCCTCAGTTCCCGCAATGCCGTGCCTGCCTGTCGCTCGCTGGATTGCATCACCGTCATGGCCAAGACCGTGGCGGAGCTGCGCGAGATTGCGCCCATCGTGCGCCGGTACGATCCGTTGGACCCCATGTCCCGCCCCTGGAAGTCCGTACGCGATGGACGTGGCCAGGGAGCCTTCACCTTTGCCGTCCCTCAGCCAGATCAGATCAAGTTCTTTGGCGATGACGAAGCCGCCGGCCTCTACGCCGCTGCGTGTGAGAAACTCAACGCCCTCGGCGGCACCAAGATCGAGATCGACTACGCCCCCTTTGCCGAAACTGCCGCCCTGCTTTACCAAGGCCCCTGGGTGTCCGAGCGCTACGCGGCCGTGGGCGAGTGGCTGGAGGACCATCATGCCGAGGCCGACCCCACCGTGGCCAAGATCATCCTCGGCGGTCGCGACCTCAAAGCCGCCGACACCTTCAAGGCCATCCTGCGCCTCGCTGAATTGCGGTTGAAGAGCGATGCCATCTTTGCTGGCGTGGACTTCCTCGTCATCCCCACCATCCCCAGCGTCTACACGATCGAGGAAGTCCTCGCCAATCCCGTGGAGCTCAACTCTCGCCTCGGCACCTACAACAACTTCGTCAACCTTCTCGACCTCGCCGCCGTGGCTGTCCCCGCAGGTCGCTGGAGCCATGGTGTGGGTTTTGGCTTGAACCTCATCGCCCCGGCCTTTGCCGACGACAGCCTCCTCGACCTCGCTGCCCGGTTCCTCGGCGAGCCCCTTCCCAAACGCCTCGCCTCCCCCGAGGGCCCAATCCACCTTGCTGTCGTAGGAGCCCACCTCGCAGGTCAGCCCCTCCACGGTCAGCTCACCCAACTGGGGGCCGTGCTGCGCGAAGCCACGACCACCGCCCCCGCTTACAAGCTCTACGCCCTCGCCAACACCATTCCTGCCAAACCCGGCCTCGCCCGTGTGAAGCCTGGCGATGGCGGAGCCTCCATCACAATTGAGGTCTACACCCTCACCGCCGAAGCCTTTGGCCGCTTCACCGCCGGTGTCCCCGCCCCCATGACCATCGGCAACGTCGAACTCGCCGACGGCACCTGGATCAAAGGCTTCATGTGCGAGCCGTATGTGTTGGAGGATGCCCTAGACATCACCTCGTTCGGCTCCTGGCGCGCCTACCTCAATCGCTAACCCCGCCGCAGGCGGCTAGCTGTTCTTATCCCTTTTCCCTTTCCCCTCGCCCCTCTCCTGGTGCCACCGGCTTCCAGCCGGTGCGTACCTCTGGCGTCCCGCCGGATTCAAAGTCAACACCCCGCCTCAGGCGGCAAACTGAAAATCATAGTCTCCCGCGAAGCAGGCTTCTTGGGCTCACTCTTCTGGGTGGATCTTCTCCCAGACATTCTCCAGAAACCACAAGGGCATGTGTTCAGACCTCATTTCGAGGTCATCACCTCCTGTAATCTCAGCCACCCACAGGTGATCCCTGCCATCAGCAGAATTGTCAAATAGGTAGGCACGATCAGAATGTTTGATAGCGGGCAACAACAGACCGAGGGAACGCGTGTAACGCTGTACGATTTTTTCTTCGGGAACATCGTGTCCGCCCAAGCTCACCCGGGCTCTAACGCGCGCGACGTTGATCGAAGGGTCGTCCGTGGCGATGAAATACAGATAGGTTCTGTAGCCCACAGCTTGGGCTTTTCGCAGCAACTCCACCTTGTCTCGTGAAGACATTACCGTCTCGAACGAGAACGAGATTCGGGACTCGATCAGCTTTTGACGAAGGAAGTCAGCAGCGACCGAGGCGTAGTACGCATTCACTTCCACCCCGCGAAAATCCAACTGTCCGTCTACAAGACGCAACCGAGCCGCTTCTGCATCCATCCCAGCTTTGCACAGCAAGACTGACCCTGAGAAAAACTGTAACACCTCTTCTTGGCTTGCGGCTACCTTGTAGGCCAAAAGGTCCAAAAAACCACAGCTCTCCATCTGTTTCTGCATTTCGTCGGGATTGATGTAGACACCCAACAAATTCTCGGGTACCACGCCCTTGATCGTGCTTTTCCCGGATCCATTGGGTCCAGCAAACATTCGTAGACGAGGCTGCTCCATGAATTGACAATCACGGTATCCGGACTCGCGTGCCCACCGCCACCCGACGGGAACTTGTCTTCTTTAAGGCTTTCACCAGTTTCTTCGTTCCGTCTGGGAGGGCCTGATACACCCCTCCGTCTTCACTCACCAAAACCACTTGACCCGTTGCAAGTGCCTGCCAATACGCCAAATGGACAGCTGATGCGGCCAGGCTGGGGATCTGCTGCTCAAGAAAATCGAGAGTTTCTTCTGATTCGGTCATAGTCGTCGTCCTTGAATCTAAGCCGATTTGAGATTTGAAGCCAGATGCTTGTTCGAGACTCGATAATGCAGCTTTGCGGCCTCAGCAACCGCAACCTGATACTTCCACCTGGTGCCCCAACCCGCCGTAGGCGGCAAACTCCAGTCTTGTGTCTGGAGTCTTCAAGTCTTGTGTCTCCCGCGAAGCGGGTCCAACCGCTGGACCCGCCACTCCAAGCCCGCCATCGCCGGACGATACGCAGAATCCGCAGCAGGAATAAACAAGCGACCTCTGAGTTCGCGCTGCGCACCCTCGCCAATCCACCAATGAGCGATGAGTTTCCTGGACACCTCCCAGACCCTGTCAGGAGTCGGAGCGATCAGATTCCGATCCATCGCCCAGTGATGATTCTTACACAGCGTCATGCCATTGGTGGGATGATCATTGGCGCTTTCGCCGAAAGAAATGAGGTGAGCAGCACCCACAAAAGTCACGTCACTCACGACTCTGACTAAGTGCGATGACGGTTATGCCCTTTGAAATGTCCGCTAGTGTACGGGTCGATGTACTGCTGGTTGAGATAACTTGGCCTGGTTAGTCGCTCCGCTGGAGTAAGAGGAAGGAACCGCTTGCGGACAATCATTGTCGCTGACGAAACATGAAAATGTCTCCGTCGCGGCGCGGTTCTAAAGCTCTCTTGGCGACAGTGGATTGATCCGTTGCAACACTCCATCAGCCTCCACAAAGGCAATCGAGTACGGCTTCGGTTCAGTGAGTTTGATCATCCACCAGATGTGATCCCCCGCAGAATTGGGAATCCTGACGGTGCCGTCGTCTTCTTGAACCATCCTCAAAGGTTTGCCGGGGCCTTTGGGGTAGATGAACGTCAATGCATCATCGGTGCATTCGTATTTCAAGGAGGTCAGCATACTGCGCCCCTCATATTCCGTTTCCCAGATGTTCGTGCCATCCGCGGTGAAATGGTAGATGGCGCTCGCCTTGAGGTCGGGCTTGGTGGACCGGACGAAGAGCCAGGAGCCGATGATACTGCCGGTGAAGGGAGTAGGCATAGGGGGAAGGAGTTGAGGTGCTATGCTGGTTGAGGCGTTTGGAGAGCAGCGAGGAGTTGAGAGTGAAAAGTCAAAAGTGGAACTTCTCTGGCATGAACCGCTGACGGACGCTTATTGGCGCTAACGGTAACGGCGTAATGAGGAATGGGATTGGTGGATTCTGGTGAAAGCCAAAGGGCAGGTAGACCGTCAGAATGGTTCCCACACCTGACGCTGGGTGCGTTGGACACCCGGGGTGGCGGCTCGTTAAACTCGCCTGACCCCGGGCTACCTTCTCTGACACCTTCGGTGTCGAGTCTCTCGGGACAGAGGGGCAAGAGGTAAGAGAAGAGGGATAAGGGAAAGCTTGTCGCTGCGCGATTGATGAATTGAGCGGGATTGAAAATCCCTATTCCTTGGGGTGAGCTTCGTGCAACACAAGCAACGGAAGCCGTCGCCCTACAGAAGCTGCTTCACCTCACCAAGCGAAGCGCCTAAAACCCCGCAGTGCCTAAACCCTCCTCTCCCCTCAGTCTCTGTGCCC
>JBGGMQ010000419.1:0-4159 GCA_041287975.1 Verrucomicrobium sp.
CCGGGGCGGGCTTGGGTGGCTCAGGGGCCGGAGCCGGAGCGGGCTTGGGCGCTTCAGGAGCCGGGGCTGGTGCAGGAGCGGGAGTAGCGGGTGCTGGCATTGGGGCAGCTTCCGTCTTCGGTGCTTCGGGAGCAGGTGCAGGAGCCGGAGTTGGCATCGGGACCGGCGCTGCTTCAGTCTTGGGTGCCTCAGGAGCCGGAGCGGGTGCTGGCTTGGCAGCCTCAGGAGCAGCCGGGGCAGGCACAGATGCTTTTGGAGCTTCAGGAGCAGCGGCGGCTGGAGTGGGTGCCGCGTCAGCTGGCTTGGCCTCAGGCTTCTTGGCGTCCGCTACAGGAGCGGGAGCCGGTGCCGGAGCAGCGGCTGCAGCCTTCAGCGCGGTAGGAGAACCGGGAACCGTCTGCGTGGTGGTGGACACCTTGCGGGCCTGGACCAGCTCAGCAGCCTTGGTCAGCACTGGAGCTGAGTCATGCTTCAGACCGTACTTCTCAAGCAAAGCATCTTGCTCGGCGACGATGTCCGTCTTGATCTTAACGCGAGCGTCATGGTTCCGGTACTCAGGCGTACCGCCAGCGATGGCCTGCAGCAGGGCGGCCACGACGGCGAAACTGGCGAATGCCGCCAGTGTGCCCAAGAAGATGGACAGGGCTCGGGAGGGAGTGGATGGCGTGGGAGACGACATGGGAAAGACTTAGTTGATGGCGGTGACGGACTCCAGCAAGCGCGGGTCACGGCAGGGATAGAGGCTGGCTTTGGCGAGGCGGCGCAGGTAAGCCCATCCGCACAGTCCACCAATGGCCACAAAGGCAATCACGTCGCCTACCCAGGCACCGTCAAGCCAGAGCGATGCACCTTTGGTGAGGGAAGGTCCACGCTCAGGAATGATGAGCCAGTACCAGTCCACCACGTGCATCAACAGCACCCAGAAGCAAAGAACATTCATCGTCCCGGTCTTCTTCTTGCGGCTCGCGGAAAGCAGCAGCACGAAAGTCACAGCGAAGTGCAGCCACACGAGAACGTGGCTCAGGTACCACCAGCCACCAGTGTTGCGCAGGATGTAGAACCGGGTTTCTTCCGTGATGTTCGCATACCAGATCAGGAAGAACTGGCTGAAGGCGATGTACGCCCAGAAAACGGTAAACGCAAAGAGCAGCTTGCCCATCAAATGGTAGTGCTCACCGGAGGTCACCTTCTGCAGGTATCCGTTGCTCCGCACATAGGTCAAAGCCAGGATCGAGACTGCCATGGCTCCCCAAGTGCCACCGGCAAAGATGTAGACACCCCACATCGTGGAGAACCAGGTGTAGTCCATCGCCATAACCCAGTCGACGGCGGAGAAGGTCACCGCGAGAGCGAAGGGGAAGAGCAGCAAGCAGCAAAAGGCGCGAGAGCGGAAGGTGTGCTTGAAGCTGCCGTCCTTGTCTTGCTGGATGGACCACTTGCGAAGGAAATACGCCAGGGAGCCCAGGATCACGAAGTAGATCAGCACACGGACGTACCAGAACGTCATGTTGAGGTAGCCGTACTTGGAGGTGAGGATGTGCTTCGAGTGATCCGTCTCCGCCATGTGATGGAGAGCCTCATACGTGCTGATATGCTGCTCATGTGCATGGTGTGCAGCCTCACGGTGGATCGGAATCCACTCCCAAAGGGCGTCCTGGACGTTGGGGATGAGGACGAATGGCAGCGCGAACACCGCCATCCACATCACGTTGGAACCCAGGTTTTCAAAAAGGCGGCGCACTACCACACTCCAGCCGGAGTTGGAAGCATGCTGGAGCATCGTCCAGAAAATGCCGCCGCAGGTGATCGTGAAGAAGAAGAAGAAGGCAAACAGCCAGCTGTAGGCGAATTCCGCCTGCTTCTCTTTGCCAAGGAAGCCAAAGAGGTAAGCGATCGAGGCGAGGAGGCCAAGGCCGCCAACCACAAGGAACAGTCCGTTCAGCTTGCTGACTTTGGTGAGGTCTAGGCGTTCTCCGTCTCGCGGCAGATCGTCAAGAGTGATGGGATGGGCGCTCATGCTTGAAAGGTATTACTTGGCCGGATTTTTTGCCGCATGCTGAAGGGCGCGTACATAGGCGATGATCGCCCAGCGGTCCTGCACCGTGATGTTGGCTCCATAGCCCCCCATCTGGTTCCAGCCGTTCGTGATGGTATCGTAGATCTTGCCGTCCGGACGGTAGGCCGGGTTCGAGGCATCATCAAACCCTGGACCGGTCAGGTCGGCAGGAATGACCGTGCTGTATTTCGTGAAAACGCCTTTGCCGTTGCCGGAGGTTCCGTGGCAGATCGCACACTGGATGTTGTAGCGTTCCTGGCCACGCTGAAGAAGCGCCGGGGTCACTTTTACTTCTTCTGGGAACCCATCGCCGTAGAAGTCACCCATCTTGCCGGTGTAGTAGTACGTGGTGCCGTGGGTGAACTCCATCGTCTTGGGCTCGTAGCCTTCGCTCGCGGGCTTGCTGGGGAGTTCGAAACCCATGGGCATTGTGCCCGTCACCGGATGGCGCATGGCCATGCCGTCATGGAAGAAATTGCTGGCCACCTGGGGCTTGACCTTGGCCTGGTCATCCATGTCCGGAAAGACCTGGATGGGTGGCTTTTCAAACCGGTGCCCGCGGAATCCCGCGAAGCTGACCACCGTCACCGCGACGAGGAAATAGCTGAGAAAGAAGTACTTCATGGACAGTCGTGATGCTTACAGTTCGTCCTCAACGAGTTCGATGTTTCTGCCACCGAGCCCTTCCAGGAAGGCCTTCGTTTCAGCCTGATGGAACTTGGGATCGCGGGCCTCAATGCAGATGAAGAATCCGTCGTCGGAAAACTTCTTGAAGGTCTTCGCTGCAAAGATGGGGTGATTCCAGCGAGGCAAACCCATCAGAGCAAAGCAACCAAACACAGTCGTGAAGGCTGAGAAGAGAATCGTCAGCTCGAACATGATCGGGAAGAAGGCCGCCGTGGTGAAGATGTTCGCCGGCTTGGCCTGCACCACCGTGGGGTAGATACCGACCTGGGTGATGTAGGCCAGACAGAACGCCGTCGTGATGCCAGCCGCTCCGCCGAAGAAGACAAACCAGGGCAGGATCGAGCGCTTGAGCCCCATCGCTTCGTTCAACCCGTGGATGGGGAACGGCGAGTGGACATCCCAACGCTGGAAGCCAGCGTCGCGGATCTGCTCGGATGCATGGTAGACGTCGCTGGCGCTGTCAAATTCAGCCAGGTAGCCGTGGACTCGTTTGAGAGTGGTTCGTGCCATTGTGAAAATTCCTCCAGCGAGGGGTTAGGAGATCTTTACCTTTCCGTACTCGATCTCCAGCTCGTGCACACCCTTCTCATGATGGTCATCATGGTGGGGGTTCGCCTCCGGCAGGACCGCCTTCACTTCTGCCACCGCGATCACAGGCAGGAAGCGCAGGAAGAGCAGGAAGTTCATCATGAAGAAGCCGAACGTGCCAATGAAGGTCCAGTTGTCCACCCAGGTGGCGTCGAACACACGCCAGGAGCCTGGCATGAAGTGCCGCTCAAGAGTGGTAACGATGATCACGTAGCGCTCATACCACATGCCTGCGTTCACGCACATGCAGACAAAGAGGACGACAAAGAGGTTCTTCCGGCACCACTTGAACCAGAACAACTGAGGCACGAAGACGTTGAAGCCGAACATGCAGTAGTAGTACCAGACGGAAGGACCGTAGAGACCACGCAGCTTGAACGTCTGAAGTTCATACTGGTTGCCACTGTAGTAGGCCATGAAGAACTCCATGCTGTAGCCGTAACCGACGATGGTCCCGGTGAGCAGGATGATCTTGGCCATGTTGTCGATGTGCTTCTCCGTGATCAAATCATGGAGACCGTAGATCGCCCGGGCAGGGATCATCAAGGTGAGCACCATCGCGAAGCCGCCGAAGATAGCACCTGCCACGAAGTAGGGCGGGAAGATCGTCGTGTGCCAGCCAGGAACCACGGAGGTGGCGAAGTCAAAGGACACCACGGAGTGCACGGAAAGCACCAGCGGCGTGGAAAGGGCCGCCAGAAGGAGGTAGGCCATTTCATAGTGGTTCCACTGACGGTTACCACCGCGCCAGCCGAGGGCGAAGAGTCCGTAGAGAGTGCGGCGCAGACCCGGCTTGCAGCGGTCGCGAAGGGTCGCCAGGTCAGGCAC
>JBGGMQ010000420.1:0-4009 GCA_041287975.1 Verrucomicrobium sp.
TCACCGAGCGTCTTTGCAAGACCTTCATCACCCCTCTGGATCGCGAGGACATCGAGCACCTTAGCAGCGCGCTGCACAAGATCCCGAAGACCGTTGAGAAGATCGCCGAACGCCTCGCCCTCTGCCCGGTGAAGTTCGCCAATGACGTCGTTTCCCGTCAGATCGGGCTTCTGGACCAGGGCACGGTGGAAGTCGTGACCATGGTCGCCGCTCTCCGCAAGAAAGCGGGGATGGACCAGATCCAGGATATGCAGGAACGCCTCCAGCACATCGAAGGCGATGGCGACAAGATCCTCATGGACCTCCTCCGTCAGCTCTACAATGGCAAGGTGGAGCCCATCGAAGTGATCATTCTCAAGGATCTCTATGAGCTCCTGGAGAAGGCGATCGACCGCTGTCGCGACGCCGGGAACGTTGTCTTCCAGGTTGTGCTCAAGTACTCCTGATCCACTGCTCCATGCTTACGCTGTTCATCTGCGTTCTCATTGCGGCGCTGGCCTTTGAGTACATCAACGGTTTCCACGACGCTGCGAACGCCATCGCTACGGTGGTGTCCACGAAAGTGCTCACCCCCCGTCAGGCCATCATGCTGGCGGCCGTCTGCAACCTCTTCGGTGCTCTCATGGGCACGGCCGTGGCCAAGGCTGTGGGCAAGGATTTCGTGGACATGAGCGCGGTCACCATGGCCACCGTCCTGGCTGCCCTGTTGGGTGCCATCATCTGGAACCTCATCACCTGGTGGTTTGGCATTCCCTCCAGCTCCAGCCACGCTCTCGTGGGTGGGCTCTGTGGCGCAGGCATTGCTTCCTCACCGAAAGGCTGGGACGTCCTGCTGTGGAGCACAGGCCTCTGGCCCAAGCTGATCAAGCCGATGCTCCTCTCGCCGTTGATCGGCTTTGTCCTGGGAGCCATCATCATGATCCTGTTGAATGCGTTCCTGCGGAAGTCTCCTCCCTCAGGTGTGAACCGCCTCTTCGGTCGGCTTCAAATTGTCAGCGCGGCCTTCATGGGCCTCAGCCACGGCACCAATGATGCGCAGAAGACCATGGGCATCATCGCTCTGGCCATGTTCAGCGGCACCCAGGCCGGTGCTTTTGAGACCCTCCCTGGCTGGCTCGGGTTCCTCAGGACAGACAAGTTCGAGATCGCCCCCTGGGTCGTCATTGTCTGCGCCATCACCATGTTTGCCGGCACGGCCGGTGGCGGCTGGCGCATCATCAAGACCATGGGGCACAAGATGGTGAAGCTGCTGCCAGTGCATGGTTTCGCTGCAGAGACCACCGCCGCCGTCATCATTCAGAGCGCCAGCCACATGGGCATCCCGCTCTCCACCACGCACGTCATATCCACCAGCATCATGGGCGTGGGGGCCACCCGCCGTCTCAGTGCGGTGAAGTGGGGCATCGTCCATCGTATCGTATGGGCCTGGGTGCTCACCTTGCCCATCACGGGCATCCTCGGCTACTGGCTGCTGAAGCTTCTGGACCTCTTTGGCTTCCATTGAGGCCGTCCCGTTGCTGGAATCGATTGCATAGAGCCAGAGATTGACACGTTTGTATCAGTCTCTGGCCTTGCAGTTTCAGGCGGATCTTGGTCAAGTCGGAGCTGCATGTCCCAGCCCGCGCCTTGGTTCACCGTCTCCAATCTTGATGAAGTGCCGTCGCCAGCCTTGCTGGTCTATCCGGATCGCATTGAAGAGAATATCCGGCGCATGATCGCCATGGTGGGGGATCCGGACCGGCTCCGGCCGCACATGAAAACGCACAAGATGCCGGAGGTGATCAAGCAGCACCTCAAGCAGGGCGTTTCGAAGTTCAAGTGCGCCACCATCGCCGAGGTGGAAATGACGGCGGGCGCGGGAGCTACTGACATCCTTCTGGCCTACCCACTGGTAGGGCCCAATATCAACCGCTTCATCCAGCTGATGCTGCGGTTTCCTGCCACACGCTTCTGCGCCGTGGCAGATGACCCCGACGCTGCGCGGGCTCTCTCTGCTGCCGCAGTGAAGGCGCACGTCACCATTGAAGTCATGCTGGAACTGAATTGCGGCATGGCGCGGACGGGCATTGCTCCTGATGACGAAGCGGTGAACCTTTACCGCCTCTTGATCAGCCTGCCCGGCCTTCAAGCCGCCGGCTTGCATGCTTATGACGGCCATATTCATGACCACGATGTTGCCGTTCGCCGCGCCGCAGTCGAGAAAGCGTTCGCTCCCATTGAGTCGCTGAGGGACCGCCTCCTCGCCCTTGATCTGCCTGTGCCCCACTTCGTCGCCAGCGGCACGCCCACCTTTGCCATCCATGCCGCACGCGGCACTTATGAGTGCAGCCCCGGCACTTGTGTCCTCTGGGACTGGGGCTACGGCACCCGGCATCCCGACCTCGATTTCCTGCATGCGGCCCTGGTGCTCACACGTGTCATCAGCAAGCCGGGCACCGGTCGCCTCACCGCCGATCTCGGCCACAAGGCCATCTCTGCGGAAAATCCCCACCCTCGTGTGCATTTCCTGAACCTTCCTGATGCGCACGCCGTGATGCACAGCGAGGAACACCTCGTCGTCGAGACGGAACACGCCGCTGACCTTCCTGTCGGCAGCGTTCTCTACGGTGTGCCCTGGCACATCTGCCCCACCGTCGCCTTGTATTCCTACGCCCAGGTCGTGGAGAATGGCCGCGTCACCGGGCAGTGGAAAGTCGCCGGACGCGAGCGGGTGATCACGGTGTAGAGTTGCGATTTCATTCCGAGCCCGTATTTTGTCCCATGACTACCGTCGAAGAGATTGAAGAGACGATAAGCGCTCTCGCCCCGGGTGAGTTCAATCGGTTGTTAGATTGGATGTGTGCACGGCACCTCGATACACTCACGGCCGACGGGTTTGAGTCTTCTGAGCTAGAAGAAGAAATGCTGAAGGGCCTGGAGGGAACTCCTGTGCCCGTAGATGAAAAGTTCTTTGCGAGTCTGAGAGCAAACATAGAAAGTCGAGCCCGCGCCTCCGGAAATTCATGAGTACAATGCAGGTGACCATACTGCCTGCGGCTCAATCAGATCTTCGATTGCAATCGGAATGGTATTTTGAGCAAGCTGGGGAGGCTATCTCCTTCCGATATCTAGCGGCGTTTGAGCGTGCTGTGAACCTTCTGAAAGCATTTCCTGACACAGGAAGAATCAGAAAATTTAGGGATGCGAGGTTGAAGGCGCTTCGATCCATCGCCCTTGAGGGCGCATTTCGCGTCCATTTGGTATTTTACAGGATACACGTTGGCGAAATTGTGATTGTGCGGGTGATGCATGGCATGCGAGACCTTCCAAGGCGTCTAACTCAGGAACCCTAAACATAGTTTTGTTGCTTTTCCTCTGGCCAACCATATGACCTCCACTTCCCACTTCATCTTCGACGCCCACCTTGATCTCTCCATGAATGCCATGGAGTGGAATCGCGATCTCACCCGTCCTATTGAAGAGATCCGCCGTCGGGAGTTAGGCAAGACAGACATGAAAGACCGCGGCAACGGCGTGGTGTGTTTTCCTGAAATGCGCCGGGGCCGCATCGGCATTTGCGTGGCCACACAGATCGCCCGCTATGTTAAAGAATCGAACCCGTTCCCCGGCTGGCATTCTCCCGAGATCGCGTGGGCCATGACCCAGGCACAGCTGGCGTGGTACCGTGCCATGGAGGAGAAAGGGGAGATGCGCCAGATCCGCACGGCCACGGAGCTCAAGGCGATGGCCACACTCTGGATGAACGACCCTCCGGCGGATGCGCCCATCGGCTACATCCTCAGTCTGGAGGGTGCTGACTCAATGATCACTCTTGGACACCTGGAGCGTTCCTATGCGGATGGTCTGCGGGCCTTGGGCCCTGCTCACTACGGCGTGGGGACATATTCACCTGGCACGGAGGCGGAAGGCCCTCTCACCGCCAAAGGCCGTGAACTCGTAAAGGAGATGGACCGCCTCGGCATCATCATGGATGCCACCCACCTCACCGATGAGGCTTTCTGGGAGGCGG
>JBGGMQ010000421.1:0-3217 GCA_041287975.1 Verrucomicrobium sp.
TAAGGGAAGAGGGGCAAGGCGGTGCGTCAGTGGGATTTTTCTCACACAAAGACACGAAGGCACAAAGCAGTTTCCAGTGCTCAGCGGAAGATGTTCTTCGGGTTTCTCAGTTCTTCGTGACTTTGTGTCTTCGTGTGAGGCAATCATGAGATCCTCTCGCAAGGACAATAAACGTCTGGAGTGATGGCGCTCCTGAGGCCGACTAAAGCAGTCGGTACTCCAACCCTCTTCGTTCACATTTGGGGGTAGGTGGTCAGAGAGTTTCGAGCCTGCTTACTGAAGGTGAATCTTTGGCGCAGTTGCCGCGATCGGCAGCTTCGTCCCGGAGGGACGCTGGAGGGTAGCCGGTGGTGAAGGGAGCTTGGCGACCGCAACCACCGGACTCAGCAGGATCAATCGCATGCGTCCCGAAGGGGACGCTGGATCAGGGTTGCGGGCGCGATGGCGTTGACTTACCTCGAACCACCCATGCGGCCTACGCAGAACTCCGCCAGGGGTGAATGGGTATATCCACAGACAACTGGACCTGGAGGCGGGACGCCTCCTCCAGACTCCACACTGGCTGAATGGCGCGGCAACGCCTTACCGGCTGCGGACGAAGAGGGAGAGCATCTTGCCGAAGTTCACGGCGGTGCGATTCACGATGGCGTCTTTGTCATCGCCGGCGATGCGGTCGCCGCAGATGAGGTACTCCTGACCATCCCCATGGGCACCGACCTTGTACCGCTTCGTGAACAAGCAGATGAGGAGGCCAATGGACCCGATGCTGAGAGGGAGGATTGCCACCCATTTCTTGTCCGACTGCCAGCGCTGCATGTCGTTTTCCAGCCAGGCTTCGCCGGTGTTCTTGTCATGCCACACCCTGACCACGGTGCCGGGCTCGGCTGCGGTCCAGTTCTCGGCAGAGAGGTACTCGGAGATTTTTGCGATGCCGGGTTTTGCCGCTTCCGCGGGGAGGTCCACCTTGATGTACTTGGCAGTATCGTAGCCGGTCTTGCCTGCCTTCTCGACGACAACGGCATCGATCCGCTGACCGGCAAGCTCCAGGCGATCGGTGGCACGTGAATCCCGGATCAGCCAGTAGGCCATCATCAGAACGACGGCGCCAAAGAGGAAAGCCATGCGACCTGCCAGCGAGCGCCAGGCCCAGAAGCCACCATCCACCTTCTTCCGCACGGCAATGAAGTCCTGCCGCAACTTCGCCAAGGCGGGGTGCTGGGCGAGCTGCCCCTCCGGGACGATGTAGGAGCGACTGGGTCCGGTTGAAGAGTGCACACTCACTTCCAGACGGCTGATGTTCTTGGCCTCGCTCGATGCGCTCTTCTCCGGCAGGGGCGGAGGTTCTTGCCTCTCTGAGATGGCGGCATGCGCTTTGCCCAGCAGCTCCGCAGCCCACTCCTGTGAAATTTTGCCGAGCTCTGAAAAGGAACACTGGTCGTCCTTCGGGTGGCTCCGCACCTGCCAGACGGTCCCATCTGGCTGGACCACTGCCGAAAGGCTGCCAGGACGGGGATTGGACCACGTCCAGGCGACGAGTCGGACATCAGAACCGGGAGTCGGCACCAATTCAGGAGGGAGTACCATGCCAGGATTTAGCGCAAGGCGCAAAAGGTGCAAGGCAGCGCCAACTTGAACCGGACCTTGATGGCGAGTTTTCGCTACATGACTTCCGGCCCGCCCCAGAGAATCCTACACCCTGGAGATCCGCTGCCTCTTCACAATTTCCTGCGGCAAAATTGTCCTAATTCCCCTCGTAGTCTCTATTCATCCCCCAAGCGAGCCTCCCCCTCCCGCAATGCCAGCCAAGCCCCCCTTCTTTTCGTCGATCATTAAAAATTCTCCACGTTCCCTGTTCGCAAGCTGGGTTGGCTTGGGCATGGTGGGGTTTTTAATCAGCTTGGGACTGACCTCTCAGGCTCACGGTCAGCTCACCTATGATGCCGATACGGGGAACACGAATGCCCAGGATGGCATCGGTGCTGGCTGGAACACGGCTACGTCCAACTGGTGGAACGGAGCCTCAAATGTGGCATGGCCGAATACGGGGGACAGCACCAGCGTGGCCATCTTCGGCGCAGGGAGCGGAGCCGCCGGCACTGTCGCGGTGGGAACCGTCACGGCCAATGGCATCACCTTCAATGCTCCCGGCTCAGGGAGCTACATCCTCAGCGGAGGCACCATCACCCTGGCGGGTACCGCGCCCACCATCACCGCCAATGTCGGAGCACAGATCGACTCAGTCCTGGCTGGCACAAACGGATTGGTAAAGGCGGGGAACGGAACCCTGACGCTGAATGGCATCAACACCTACTCTGGCACCACCTACATCAATGCGGGCAGCGTTATTGCCCGTTTGGGGATCACGGCTACCACGACTGAAAACGCCCTCAGCGGCTCACCCGTGCGCATTGCTACCGGTGCTAGCCTGACATTCAGGAATGTGAACACAAATAGTGCCCTCGCACCTGCCCCGGCGAACGCGCTCTCCGGAAGTGGTGAACTGGTCATCGAGTTTGCGAGCGGTACCGGAGCGCGCAACACCACGCCTGTGGGGGGATTCTTAACCTCATTCACCGGGACCATCCGGCTCAGCACCGCAGGTGCGACGGGGGATAAACTCAATGCCACCAGCGGCATCAACACTGCGGCCTCACTTACCGTTGTACAAGGCACGCAACTCTTCATCAATGGAGCATCCTCCACCTTCAACGGAGGCATCACCGTCTCAGGTACTGGCAATTCGGAGAATCGCGGAGCCTTCAGGGTCAGCAGCGGCCTTACCAGTCACGTCACGCTGGCAGGGAATACGACGATAGCTTTTGAAGGCTCCGGGATACTTAACGGCACCATCGCCAACAGTGCGGCATCGATCCTCACGCTCGCAGGATCAGGCAACGGCGGCGGCACCATCAACAGCAGCATCCAAAACGGCACAGGCACCACCTCACTCACTCAAGGGACGACGGGCACCATCATCCTTGCTGGCACGGCCAACAACAACTACACGGGAGCCACCACCGTCAATGCAGGCACTCTCCGCCTGAACAAGACAGCGGGGCTCCACGCCATCTACGGCGATGGCGTGGCGGGCACCGCAGACCTCATCCTGGGTGATGGCACAGGCACGGACACTTTGCAGCTCGCGGCCTCCAACCAAATCCGTGACAGCGTGGAGATCACCCTGGGGTCGGCGGGGACGCCTGTGTTCACCATGGCC
>JBGGMQ010000422.1:0-2907 GCA_041287975.1 Verrucomicrobium sp.
GCCTGGCAGTTGTTTCATGAAAGCCAGGTCCGCCAGGCCCGGAACGAAACCATGGACGTCGTTTTCATCGGCGACTCCCTCATCCAGGGCTGGACCACCGTCGGCCGCGAGTCCTGGTCCAAAAACTTCGAGCCTCTTAAAGCCGCCTGCTTCGGTATCGCCAGCGACACCACCGGCAACGTTCTCTGGCGTCTCGACAACGGCCTGCTCGACTTCCACGCCCCCAAAGTGGTCGTCCTCATGGTCGGTGCCAGCAACCTCTGGAGTGGGCGCAACACCAGTGAGGAAATCGTCGACGGCTATCGGGCCATTGTCGAAAAGCTCCGGACCAAGGTCCCCGATGCCCAGATCCTCGTCCTCGGCGTCCTTCCCGTTGCTCCGGCCCTCACCGACCTTGCGCGTCAGCGCGCCACCGAGCTCAATGTCCTGGCCGCACAGCTCAACGACTGGAATCGCGTCAAGTTCGCCAACTTCGCCCCCAAGTTCATCCGTCGTGACGGCCGTCTTCAAGACGAGTTCTACCAGGCCGACAACATGAACCTCACCGCCAAAGGCTACGAGGCCTTCGCCAAGGAACTCACCCCCATCGTCATGGAGATGCTAAAGCCCATCCCCACCACGACCCCAGCCGTCCCCGAGCCCGAACTCGGCCCCGTCGGCCGCTGACGCTGAGAGGTGGGCCACCTTGGGCCGCAGGGCGATTTCGGGATGTTGGGATTGCCTCCTGAACCCTCGCAGATTCCTTTCACTTCCCCATCCACGCCTCAATCTCCTTCCAACTCACCCAGAACACTCCATAGTGAGTATCAAACGCCAGGTAATTCTCCCCAGGCATCGGCATCGGTTTCAAATCGTCTTCGCGGCTCGGGTTTTGCCGAATAGCCGCCGCTCTTATCAGGTCCTTCTTCACCTCCTCAGGCAGGACAAAATGCAACGGCACACGTTTCGTCGCTGCCTGGCCTGCCTTGAACACCAGCAATTCATAGTCAGGACTCACCTGCGCTCCTACTTTCGTCCTTGAGCAGAAGGCAAAAACGTCCTCGCCGCGACCAAAGGTGCTGATCCACTCGAAGGCCGTTCCCGGCACGGGAGGGTTCAAATCAGCAGGGAGCTTCCACTGCGCTTCTCCAGGTTCCTTGGGAATGTCACGCTCCCAAGGCCGTATGAAGATTTGGCTGGAATCCATCTTCCAAAGACGGGTCAGCCTGCCACTCTCCAGGTCATAGGAAAGCACCTGCTCCGGCTGAGGCTCGTCAAGGGAATGAAGAAATTCGGTGCCAGGACGGCTGACGATCACCAGCAGGTGCTGAGGACGGCCCGGCCATGCACGCACTGTCCACGATGAGGGAACGCTGGCGAGATGCTTGAACTCTGAGACCGAGTCAGCGAGGCTCACGTGGATCTGCTTTCGTGGCGGCGACTCCCACGGCCTCTCATAGCGCTCCTCCATCACCACCACAAGGCGTCCAGGTTCGATGGCAAACGCATCCGCGATCCTTTGGTCGGTTGAGTTGAGGAAGGCGAGCGACGGTGAGGCCGGAGCTTGTTGAAACGACTTTTCTCCGGGCGTGAGAACGTGAAGCGAAGACTGGAGGGATGCAAGAAAGTCCGGCTTTTTGGCAAGCTCCGGCTCCCTCTCCAAAGCTCCGAAGTAGTGAGGCGGAGCCGACCACGCAAACAGCAACCCACTTTCCCATGGGGTCAAAGTTCCGTACAATTCGTTGAGCCCAATTGCTGCCGTATGCCATGCAGGTTCGTCCCACTTCTTGTAGCTGACGCCGTCAAGTCGGAGAAACAGACGTCCGGAGTGAACCAAGGGCTGGGTAACCACATTCTTAGAGGCACTGACCTTCTGTCTCCGAGTGGCCCCGGTGGCGAGATTCAACTCGACAATGTGGGGTTCAGAACTCTGCTTGTCTGTCGCGATAGAGTAGAGGCTGTCGCCATCCACACACCGGTCTCCGTACTGTTCCTGCCACGCCGGCGAATCGTCCCGGCTTTCATTGCGCCAGAACTGACGAGGGATGAACCCTGACGTTGGCGGTGTGGTCTCGAACTCTTTGGCAAGCTCAGGGTACTCCTCAAGGGCAGTGCTCAGGAACCAGTGGGCGTGGCAGACACGGGTGACTTGCTCCAGGTGCGATCGCAGGGCACGCGTATCGGTGGTGCGCTCCAGCGACTTGCGGTGAAAGTCCAAATAGCCAAGAAAAGCCCGGTTGATGGATCGAACCTGATCCAGGGTAAAGGTGTCGTCGTTGCTGCCGCTCCAGCGGGAAAGTTCATCGAGCAGTTGGATGGAGGCGTACTTGCCTGCCTCGGGGCTTAGCAGTGTCAGAAGCCTTTTGCAACGGTCCGCCGGAGATTCCCCGAAGGGCACGAGTTCGCTTCGGTTTTCATCTGGCGGCGATTCGGGAGGTGGGAAGAGCTCATCAATCTCGGAAGACCCTGTCTCTGGGTAGGATGTCTTGCCCCATGAGGGAGCCACCTCAACTGCGTGCACGGCGCCTGCGCCGAGCAAAACGATGGCAATCACCCACCGGGCGGCTGGGTTCCAGAGACGGGAGATCGCATTCAGAGGCATGGTCAGGAGGGGGAGGAATCGAGGATTAGGCAGAGCCATGGGAAAATCGTTCGAACTGGCTGGAGGGTGTCACACTCATATTGGGAGAAAGCCGCGCGGTTGTGAGCGTATAGGGCTGCACTCGCATGAATAACTCTCTCAAGTGCCGCCCCAGTTTCGACTCGTCTGTCTGCCCACGATTGAAATTGCCCCAGATGGTTTTGTGGGTGGGTCTCGCAAGTACCCTTATCGCCACTGCATTCGCCGAAGCCCCCGCCAAGGTGGACCGGGTGGCGGCCCTGAAGGCTCTCCCCATCGAGGCTGGGAAGATGGTGTTCGTGGAGCAT
>JBGGMQ010000423.1:0-5543 GCA_041287975.1 Verrucomicrobium sp.
AGACTGAAAATTGCCCCCTCCGGGTTGCGGTCCTTTTGAGCCTGGACGGCGTTGCTCATCGGTTGTGAATCACGATTCACGCCCTCTTCGCGCCTTGTCCAGACTCAAAATGCCTCGCAACACACCCAGCGTTTTTATCCACACAGGTTCTTAGGGGTCTTCCCGAGGCAAAGGTTGGCTCTCGAACCCCCAGGTGGGATCGATGGGGACCTTGAGAAAGTCCAGTACGGTAGGTGCGACGAGGGTCTGGAAGACGCGGTCGGTGCGCTCTTCTCCGGGCTTGAAACCAGGGCCGTTGAAGAAGGCAAACATCTGGCGCTCCTCGGGTGACTGCCCGCCGTGGTTGCGCTTGATGCCGCCGTGGTCGGTGGTCACAATGATGAGCCAGGACTCTTCTTTGTACTGCGGACGTTTCTCAAGGGCTTGCACAACGGTCCCAATGTGCTCATCCAGCTTGCGGAAGGTGCTGAGATACAGGTGGCTTTCTGGCCCGAAGCCGAACTGATGACCGGCATGATCCACATCCAGAAAGTGGAGGAAAAGCACATCAGGGTTTTCCTCGATGAAACAGCGGACGCCTTCTCTGGCGACGTTGCCGTCGGTCAGTTCGCGTTTTGTTTCGCCCTCCACCACCTCTTCTGAGGAAGCAATAGTGAGGCAGTTGGCGAGATGCTCGCCACTGGCGGCGAGCAGGATCTTGTTCACTTCCGGCCATGTGTCGCCCACGACCGAACCAAGCCAGGCGTTGGGCTTGGCTTCCCGAATGTGCCGAAAGTAGTGAGGAAAGTCCTTGAAGTTTCCCGCTTCAAATTTTTTGCCGTTTCCCAGAACGCCATGCTTGTTGGCGAAGACTCCGGTAAAGAGAGTGGACCAGCCTGGCCCGCTGATGGTGGGCTGGCTGAGCTTCCCCAAGGGCCAGCCGCCCGCCTCCATGTTGTAGAAGGCCAGAGATCCCGCAGCGATCTTCGCCAGGTGGGGCACACTGCCGTCTTTAAAGGATTGCTCCACAAGATCCCGGCGACAACCGTCGATGCCCAAGATGAGGACACGCCGCCCCTGGAAGTCATTCTGCTGGCCAGGGCCCGCAGCTTGGGCGGCACTTGAGAAATTCAGGCAAAGTGATGCGGCGAGGACGATGAGCGAGGTTGCCATCGAACGACGGCCAAGTCTTTGGATCAAAAATCGCAACTGCATGAACGTAGAATGGGTGAAGCACTTTAAGATCGGTGCGCGGAGAGGTGTCCTCTTGTCTGATTGCACGGGATCTTGGCACTTTTCCGACCCAATCGGGTTGACGGAAGCAAGCCTCCTGAAGCGGGAAGGAGGCTGGGGATCAGGGAGCTATAGGAAGCCAAACGGAGGCTGAACCTAGAAGCGAGACGCTTCTTCCACACTGGTCCTCCACCCTGCTCACACGAGTTCGTTCATGACCCCAGTGCTGGTGCCGAACTTGTCTGCCTCCACACCCATTTTCTGGAGGAGGGTGACGAAGAGATTGCAGAGAGGGGTGTTGTTATCGTGCTTGAAGGCGTGGTGCTGGCCGTGCTTGAGGCCACCACCGGTGAGGATGACGGGTAGGTTGGTGTTGTCGTGCTTGTTGGCGTCTCCCATGTTGCTGCCGAAAAGGACCATGGTGCGATCAAGCAGGCGGTCTGAGTCCTCGCGCTTGGAGGCAAGATTCTGAATGAGTTTGCTGAGGATGACCATCTGCTGGCGGTCGGCGTCGGCAAGCTGACGGACTTTGTCCTGGGCTTGGCCGTGATGGCTGAGGCCGTGGTAGCCCTCCGTAGTGTCGGCATCGTCGTGAATCTTGAAGGCCGGGGTGGCGAAGGCATCCACCATGAGAGTGACGATGCGGGTGGAGTCGGATTCAAACGCGAGCTGGGCCATGGCAAGCATGAGCTCCAACTTGTCGAAGACGAGCTTCTTGTCCTGAATGTCGGAAGGCTCGGGCAGGGTGGTCTGGGGCTTGGGCTTCAGCTCCCATTCGCGGGCGGTGACGAGGCGCTCCTCCACCTCGCGCACGGACGTGAGGTACTGGTCCAGACGGGCACGATCTTCACCGCCGAGCGTGCGATTGAGGCTGCCCATGTGATCTTTGAGCGTGTCCAGGATGCTGCCACGTTCATCGAGCCGGTTGAGCTGCCTTTTTACGGCTTCGAGATCGCCCTGAACGAACATGCGACGAAACAAAGCCGACGCACTGTCCTCTGCGGGCAGCAGAACACCATCGCGGGTCCAGGACAGGCTCCGGTTGGCTTTGTCAATATTGACGCCCAGATTCAACGTGGGAAAGCGCGTTAGTTGACCGAGCTTCTCCACGGCAAATTGATCCAGGGAGATCTGATTGCGAAAACCGCTCTTCGTGGGTCCACGGGCGGCTGTGAGGAAACAATTCTCCGCACTGTGGCCGCCGTTCACATCAGGGTGCGAGATCCCGCTGAAGATGCTGAATTCGTTCCTGACCCCGGCGAGCGGCTCAAGAGTGGGAGTAAGCTCATAGTCCCGCCCCGTGGCAGTGGGAAAGAAAGGCTTGGGCAGGAAACCAAGGTTGTTCGAAATGAGGAGCAGGCGGCGTGGAGCCTTCACTTCGGCGGCACGACCGAAGATGGGCGTCATGCATTCCAGCAAGGGCAAGGCCAGCGTCACGCCCGCGCTGCGAAGGAAGCGGCGACGCGAAAAGGGCCGGGAGATGTAGGGGGCGTTCATGGAAAGATCATTCAGTTGTTGCCGATACCGACGAAAATGCGGCTTTGCACGAGGGCGAGCAGAAGGTCCTGCACGCGATAGCCATCCGCAGAGCAGGCATCGAGCAGGGCCTCGATCTCCGGACGATCCGAATAGCGGACGGGAGTACCCGTGGCATAGATGGTGAACTGGTGAAGCAGGTTCCGGCCAAGCTGCCGGGGATCCGCTGCGAGAATGGCCTTGAGTTCGCTCACATCCTTGAACTTCTGCCCTTCAAGCAAGGTGGCGCTGGCATCCACGGGACCGGCGAGAGTGTAAGTGAAGTCATGACCGGCGCGATCAATGCCCTGGATGCGCTCGCCTTCCTCCAGGCCGCGATAGCGAGCGCGCCAGCCGCCCAGCACGTCGAAGTTTTCCAAGGCAAACCCGACAGGATCAAAGCGGGCATGGCAGGCGGCACAGGACTTGGATTTCGTATGAAGGGCGAGGAGATCACGGATGGTCTTCGCCCCGCGAATGTCTGGCTCCACGGCCGACACGCTCGGTGGTGGTGGCGGGATGGGCTTGCCAATGAGGCGCTCCGTGACCCAGGCTCCACGCACGACGGGCGAGGTGGTGGTGCCGTTTGAGCTTACCTTGAGCACGGCGGCCTGCGTCAGCAAACCTCCGAACGGGCTGCCAGCGGGAACGTCCACTTTTCGCATCGTTGAGCCGCTCAGGGGAGGAAGCCCGTAGTGCTGGGCGAGCCTGTCGTTGGCAAAGACGAAGTCTGACTTCACCAGAACGCTGGCGGGCAGGTTCTCACGAAGCATGGTCGTGAAGAAGCTGCGGGTCTCACGCTCCATGCTCTCCACGAGGTATTCATCAAAGCGATACTCAGGAAACAACCGAATGTCAGGATCATCGCGGCGAATGTGCCGCAGGCTGAGCCAGTAGTCGGTGAAGCTCTTCACGAAACGGTCAAAGCCATGGTCACCCATGAGGCGCAGAGCCTCAGCACGCAACGTTTTGGCATCCTGCAATCTCCCCTGCCCGGCCAGTTCCAGCAAATGGGCGTCGGGACGGGAGTTGGTGAGGAAATGGGACAGACGGGAGGCGACAGCGAAGGAATCGGCCGACGATTTTGGCTCACGCAGGAAAATGAAATCTCCAGAGGCCAGGAAGCCTTTGTAGCCTGCGAGCATGGCATCGCTGAAGGGAGCGCCTCTGTTCAAGCGCTGCTGAATGAGCGCGTCAAACATGCCCAGGTCCTCCTCCGACACGGGCTCCCGGGCGGCGAGCTTGACGAAGCGGCGCAACAAGTGCTTCGCCTCCTCAGCCGGGCTGGCAGGCTTCACTTCAATGCCGAGATCCTCAAACAGGACGCGGTGGGAGGCTGGAGGCCAGACTGGTGGAGCCATGGGCCCCTCCACCTCCAGCCACTGGACGGCGACGCCGGGTTGCCCGCCCTCTGGAAACGGAGGGTAACGGTACGTGGGCGCAGAACCATTCGGGTTCATCGCCAGAGGCATGGGCAGTCCCAGAAGGCTGTATTCAAAGGACTCCCCCTCCCGCAGGCGGATGGTCGTTTCATAAACCTGCTGATCTGGCTGAATGTCGAGAATGCCGCCCTCGGCCCGCACCTCATTGATGATGTCTGCACCGGCAGGCTTGCGGGTGCGAAAGGTCATGGGGACAGGACCTTTGGCCGGGACCAGCACATACCCTGGCTGCTGAAGCACGGCTCTCGCCGAGATGCGCACCCGGTAGTGGCCCGCGTTCCTGGCCAGAATGCTCTTGGGGTTGCCGATGTAGGGCCAGCTCGCCGAACGGAACAACGCCATTTCAATGCTCTCGTCACCGGCCCCTTGCTTGATGGCATCCTTGTCTTTGCCTTTCATCGCGCCCCAGTTGATGAACTTGCTGTCGCGGGCAAAGAACATGGATTCACGATTGCCAAAGGTGCCGATTCCAGGAAACAAATCCGTGCCGACGACCCGCCACTTCATGACAGGAGGCGGTGCAGGCTCCGTGACCATGGCAGCGCGCAAGGCAGTCTCCGCAGCATCCAGATAGGCAGTGAGCTGCACCCGCGACATGTCGAGCATGGCGGTGGTCTTGTTGAAATGATGACCTTCACGGTCCTCCGGAAGAATGTCCCGGACATCGAGATCGGGCAGGTGCAGGACATCGCGCAAGTTCTGCTCGTACTCGTCACGATTCAGCCGACGCACCGGTCCCCTGCCATGGGACTTCACCTCAGCGAGGTCGACTTTGTAGATCTCGGCGTCCAGCGTGCTGACCAGCGCGGCACGGTCTTCGGCAGGCAGATCACCGGCATCGGGCGGCATCTCGCCCTTTTCCACCCGGTCATGAATGCGCACCCAGCGCTCGCGGACAGAGCGGTCGGCAAGATCGTATGGCAGGGCGGTGAGATCGAGCCCGCCTTTCTGCACCTCCTTGTCATGGCACTCCAGGCAGATCTGCGTGAGCTTGATCGCGAGAGGGTCTGCCGCGGCCAGATGCCGGGGGGCCACGGACAGCAAGCTCACCATGACAAGCGAGCTGCGGAGGAGCAGAGAATGAGAAGAGACTCTTCTGGGTGAGGGAGACGGCATGAGCGGGGCTGACGAGGATGGCTCAGACCACTACGGGAGGGGAACTCCCGATTTGTCCAAAGCTGCCCGTCGTTTACGCACAAAAACCTATCTGGAATCCACATGGCCCTGCGGGGGCGGGTTGGGAGTGGAGGGGAGAAACCCACGCTTCGGCAGTATAGCGGTCACTTGCCTGTTGTTCGCCCACCCCACAAATCGCAACCAACCTCCCAGGGCTCCCGTAGCAGCCGACGTGAGGAGGCTCTAGCTGAAGGTCTA
>JBGGMQ010000424.1:0-2728 GCA_041287975.1 Verrucomicrobium sp.
GGAGGGTGACACGCCCCGCGGTGGGTTCCGTGATACGGGAGAGGACTTTGAGCAGGGTAGACTTGCCTGCGCCATTGCGCCCGATGATGCCAACGATCTCACCGGCATTGACTTCGAAGGAAACATGATGGAGGGCCCAAAAGTCTTCGCGGGGCCTGACGGCGTCTGCTGCGGAAGGTTTGGAGAAAAGTCTCTGAAGGCGGGAGGATACCACATCCCTGAGGGTGGTGTAACGAGGCTGGGAACCGGCCCTGGGAACCCGGTATCTTTTGCCGAGGCTCTCAACAGTGATGATGGCAGCTGGCACAAAGGTTGAACCGAGGAACGCTAGGGTGGGCTAGATGATGTCGGCAAAGCCACGCTCCATTTTCCTGAAGTACCAGACGCCGATGACGAGCAGGACGATGGCCGAACCGAGCGAGCAGAAGAATCCTGGGGCGGACAGCCCGGTAGCGTCCCCCAAACACCAACGGAAGCCGTCGATGACGGCGACCATGGGATTGAGAGAATACAGCAGGCGCCACTTTTCCGGAATGACGGAAGTCCGGAAGCCAACGGGAGAGATGAAGAGCCCAAACTGGACGATGAAAGGGATGATGTAGCGGAAGTCACGATACTTGACATTCAGAGCGGTGATGAGCAGCCCTGGGCCAATAGCTGCGAGAATAGCGATGGCGACAAAAACCGGAAGGAGCAAAACCTGCCATCCGGGTAGGAACTGATACCACACCATGAGTGCCGCCAAGATGGCAAATGAAATGACAAAGTCGACGAGGCTGACTACCACGGCGCTCACGGGGAGAATCAGACGGGGAAAATAAACTTTGGAAATGAGGTTGGAATTTGTAACAAGACTCTGACTGGATTCACTGAGGGCATTGGCGAAAAACTGCCAGGGGAGCATGGCGGCACCAACGAGTACCGCATAGGGGAGGGGGCCTGAAGGCAGCTTGGCCACATTCCCAAAAATGACTGTGAAAATCACCATGGTGAGCAGCGGACGAATGACCGCCCACGCAATGCCGATGGCGGTCTGTTTATAGCGAACAAGGATGTCCCGCCAAGCAAGAAAGGCGAAGAGTTCCCTGAAGCGCCAAAGATCGCGCCAGTAGTGGGCCTCTGTGCGACCGGCCTCGATAATGAGTGGTTCTTGCATTTCCAATATTCGAATAGGTAAAGTGACGGCGAGACTTAGATCGAGCTCGGCGAGTCGAACCAAAGTGGCGGCTATCGGGTGGCGACCGGAGGGTGAAGGGCTTTTGATTCAGGATTTGTTGCCCTCCACCATGCGACAATCTCCCTGTCCGTGTTGAATTCCTTCCAATCAGGGGTGCGTTGCTCTGTCGGCTTGCCGAGTATGCTTCTGGAAATGAAGTAGCCGCGAGTGATGGCTTTGCCAGTGTATTGAAGTGCTGCCAGATCGGCCATTTGCTGCGTGGGGGTGTCCTGCAGTTGAAATGGTGAAGCAAAGCAGAAGAAGGCTGCGCCAATAGCTGTAAGGCCGCCATGTGCTCTAGCCAGAAGGCTGTGCTGTCTGGCGTTCAGGGCGGAAGCGCTGCAGACAACGGCGACGCCAACTACCCATGCGGGCAGGATGACTAGGAGATAACCTGGCGGGCCCATCTGACCGAAGATGTAAAGAAGCAATGCTGGAGAAGTCCAAATCCCAAGGAACACCCAAAGTGGCACCCTGGGAATGCCATGATCACAGAAACCGCAGGCCTTGCCGGAGCGAAGGATGCGCGACCCTATGACGGGGATGATCAAGACAAGTGCCGGGAGGGATAAGAGGAGGAAGTAGCCCACCTTTACAAATTGAACCAAGGCGAAGCGGAGGGCATGACTGGGACTGGGGGGATCCGGGCTGTGCTGACGCCAGTCGGGAAGAATATGGGTGCCCAGTCGATCATCTGCCCAAGCAAGAAGTTCAACGCCCGGCCAGTGAAATCCATTCCCCGTGCCCTCCTCTACGACGGAAATGGGTGCCAGTGTAGCTGGATCGTAGGAGGACTGCATCATGATCTGGGTGGACCAAACCGAGCCAGCAAATGAAGCGGTGGACCGGATGCCGGTGCTCGCATTCATGTAGTAGGAGTTAGACGCCACCCATGCCCCGCAAATGGCAAGAGCGATGAGAGCATGAACGAGCCAAAGCCTCCATGGGACGACCTTCAGCACCATGAATGCGATCAATGGTGCAAGGACAAAACAACTGGTCTGTCTGTAGAATCCAGAGGCTGCCCACACCGCAGTCGCCAAGATGGCCCACCAACGGGCTTTGGTGTGCATGGCGACGAAAGACAACCAGCCAACCAGAGCGCCAAACATAGCTTCCGTGGCATAGCTTAACGGAACAATGCTGTTGTAGAGGACTACGATGCTAAATGCATACGAAGCGGTGCACAAAACCGTCCATACGCGCGACAGTCCGAGCCACTGGGCAAGACGATAGATGGCAATGATGGCGACTAGGGACGCTGCTACATTCATCAAAACGATACTGTCTTTGATGTTGTGCAGAAGATGATTGATCAGCCAAGCCGTGAAACAAATCCCAAAATAGCCAGGTGGATGGGCGGCCCAGGTGCCCAATCCGCCTACGGCAAATCCAATCGCGTCCATGCCGACGAGTGATGAGGGCCAAAACAGCACGCGAACTATGAGGGCCAAGGCAAGCACAACAGCCAGGTCGAGCGGAATCCACTTGGGTGGGCTGGTGTCAAGGCCT
>JBGGMQ010000425.1:0-6289 GCA_041287975.1 Verrucomicrobium sp.
TTCGTGGCCACGGAAACACAGCGCCCGATGAAGCGGGAAGGCTCCGACGACCTGCTGGTGCGTTTGCCCTCGAACTCTGCGGCCCGCACAAAGTCCTTCCCGGTGCGCTTTGTTTATGAGATTCCCAGCCCGGAAGCCGGAGAGAAGATGGGCTGGATGGGAGGCATCACGGTGGCGCCGCCAACGCTCACCGATGTGACGGCCATTCTGCAAACCCAGCAGGCCCTCTATGTGCCGGAGAGCCATGAGTACACCAAGTTCAAAGGACCCATGACGCTGAGCCTCAAGGAGCGTGGTTGGGGCAGGTTCCGCGGCATCATCAACAGCCTCATTCCGTCGTTTGGTCCTCAATTCACACAGAGCCAGGGAGACTGGACGCCTGCGCCATCCATTCCAGACTCGGAGCGCAGCACCTTTGACTTCCAGGTGCCGACCCAGGGGCGTAACTATGTGCTCCACAGGCTGGGCGCTCCTGCGGCAACGGACGTTTCATACCGTTCCCGTGGCTTCTCCTATTTCCTTGAATCCCTGGTCTTCGTGGGCGTGCTGGCCCTGGGGATTCGCCGCTGGCACTATCCCATGCAGGACAAGTTTCGCTTCCTGGTGATCTTTGGCGTGGGTGGCCTGCTTCTGACAGGGCTGCTGAGTGCGGCCAACGCGCAGGTGGCAAAAGGGGCAGTGCTGGCGACGGCAGTCGTGGCCGGGCTGTGGGCCGTGTGTGCCTTCAGTTCCCGGGTGCGACGGCTGTTCTCCCGCTGGGGGGCTCGACTCCAGAAGTCTGCCACGCCGCCGGTGACTGTGCCGGTTGTTCCACCGCTTCCCAACCAGGGGGGTGTGGAAACAACTCCTGCTGCGAATCCGGCCGCGCCATCCGCCACGCCTGAGCCGGGGGCTACAGTCCCCGAGTTCCCGCAGGTGCAGGCTCCGGGAGATGACACGGGTAAGAGTGACGGCAATGCACCCAAAGCTTGAAGGAGGCATCACCGATGAAGATCCGCCAACACCCCTGGCGCACCGGATGCCTGGCCCTCCTGGCTTCGCTGGTGCCTTCTCTATCCCCGGCTGCCGATGGGCCGCCGGACCCAGCCTCGCGGCATGAACTTTGGGTGCCGACCCGGCATCTGGAGGAAGTGTTGAAAAAGCACCCCAATGCGGTGCTCCTGGATGCGGCCCAGTATCAGGCTCTGATCCGCGATGCGGGCAAGGTCAAACCTCTGGACGAATCCAAGCCTCCGCTGGGCACCGTTGTGGAAGACGTGAACGTCACGGTGGAAATGCTGCCGGACAAAGTCGCCGCCCGTGTGGCCTACACCTTCAGACTGAACAATCTTCAGGATGGATGGTGTGAGACGGAGGTGCCGCTGCCGGCCCAACTGGAGGCTGCAGACACCCTCGTCTGGACCATGTACATGGCCGGATTCAAAAGCATGCAGCTTGTGGACGTGGCGTCCACCAAGCCGCTCATGGTGAAGCCAGAGAAATACAGCACCAAGGTGCTCACCCAGGGCATGGGGCGTCATCAGATCACGCTCTCCTACTATGTGAAATCGCGACAGGACAAAGCCTGGGGAGAGTTAAGCCTCTTCGCGCCGCAAGCCATGGCGGCTTCCACAGTTGTTTCCTTCAAGCCTGCACCTGGATTCGTGTTCAGCGCAGGGGAAGCCGACCTGGAAGCGGGAAAGCCGCGCGTCATTGCGAATGTGGAGACCTTTGGGGCTCCGGACGAGGGGCTGGCCGGACGCAAGTGCTTCGTCTTCAAATGGCGCAGTCCCTTGACTGCCGGAAGTGCAGTGCAGGCCAGCGGCCAGGCGCACTCGGTGTATCGTTTTGACTCCGACCGGATCCAGGGAGGCACCACGCTTCGGGTCACGGTACCGGAGGCCAGGACAGCAGGCAAATTTGCCCTCACGGTGCCCAACGGAGTTCAGGTTCTGAGTGCCTTTGTGGATGAGAAGAAGGTGCCTTGGACACTCGAAGGAGGCGCTCTGGTGCTGGAGGGGGCTTTGACCCCCGGTGTGCCCGCAAAGGTGACTGTGAATTTCGAATTGCCCCTGGCAGGGACAGCCGATGTGGCCGTGGCGCTCCCCGTGGTGAAGCCCGTGGATGTCGAAATGAACGGAGGATGGAAGGTGGCGCTGTTGCGTGGGCCGCTCGCCAATGTGCGTTTTGATGAGCTTGTGAACGCCGGAGAATTTGTACCAATGGGTGCCGACGACCTCAGTTGTCTGCCGCTGGCACAGACCATCGAACGGGCAGCTTTAGGAAACAATGCCACGACGGAGAGTCTGCGCCTCCTGCCCGGGTTTCTGGGGCTGTATGCGTTTGATGCCCTGCCTCCCAACCCCATCGTGCATGTCAGCAAGGCACCCGACCGATTCAGCACGGATGCGGACACGGTGGTGACGGTGTCTTCCCATGAAGCTGCCATCGCCAGGTCCTTGACTTTCTATGGCGAGGCAGGCACGACCGAACGGGCGACGGTGACGCTGCCTGCGGGCGAGACACTGCTGAGCGCGGCAGTTTCTGGCGAAGTGCCAGCGGAATGGAAACAGGTCGGGCAGTCGCTGGAAGTGACCTGGCCTCAAGGCCTGGCAGCAGGGAAAAAGAGTCTCCTCGGGGTGCGAAGCCGCAAGGATGTCGGACCTGGAGCGGGCGCAGGCACCGCGACGGAGAATCTGACTGTGGCAGGTCCGCAGGTATCAGGAGCCAGCCGGACCTCGGGATATGTGGCGCTGGATTTTGATGAATCCTGGAAGCTGAATGTCACGGCGACAACGGGGCTGGAAACGCGGGATGTGAGCCTGACCCCGGTGAAGGGGCGCATGGTGTGGTATGGTTTGAAGGACTGGGAGGTGAAGTTCGACGTGACCCGGCGGGAGCCGGTGTTTGACGTGGCCCTGATTGCCTATGCCTTGCCCCGGGCCAGACAGGTGGAGATCGAGGGGCAGTTGTCCCTGCTCGTAACGGGGGCACCCTTGCGGAAGTTCGATGTAAAACTGACGCCAGAGACGGCCGCAAGGTTCCGGGTGGCTTCGCCGCTGGTGGCGGAACAGGATCTGGATGAAGCCACTGGTGTGTGGCACCTGACGCTGCGCAAGGAAGTGATGGGGACCGCTAATGTGCGCTTTCGCATGAGCCTTCCTGCTTCTGGTGCCAGTGACCAGTCGCTGACGACGATACTGCCAGACCTCCAGACTCCCGCGGCCCGTCGGCGGACCTCGGCCTGGGTGGTGGAGGCAAACACGGACACGGAGATCGAGTTCAAGACCAAGGGCGTCCAGCCTCTGGATTCTTTGCGCCCACCTGCAGTGGAAGACTACCGGCCTCGTCACCGGGTCATTGCAGCCTTTGGCCACACAGGCGGGGAGCACGAGATCAAACTCACGGCCCGGCGCCATGCTCCGGCGACGATCGCTGGAGCCGTGGCGCTGCAAGCGCAGATGCTCAGTGTCATCGGTCCGGACGGACCCGCGCGCCACGAGGCGACCTATACCATCCGGCACAACGGGCGGCAGTTCCTCGCCGTGGCTTTGCCAAAGGGGGCGGTGCTGCTCAGCACCCTGGTGCAGGACAGGCCCGTCAAACCTGTGCAGGCGGGACCGAACCAGGTGCGGGTGCCGCTGCCGGTGCTGTTGAGCGTGACAGGTTTCGTGGATGCCAGGGTGGTTTATGAAACACCTGCACCTGCCTGGGGTGCGTGGGGCACACTGGACATGGAGCCTCCGGTGCTGCTGGAGGGCATTCCCGTCCTGACCTCAAACTGGAAAGTGCATGCTCCGACTGGCTACACGTTAAGGCATTCCGGCGGCGGATTGACGCCGGCAGAAAACGCCACAGAGTTCACTCATCCGTCGATTCTTTCCTCGATCTTGAATCTGTCCAAGCAGATTCTTGAACCCTTCAAAGTGACGAGGTACCGTGAAGGAATTCCAGCTACGTCCGCCCGGGTGGACTTCCTGCCCGGCGGAGGTGAGTGGAGCTTTGAGGAGGAGTCCCCCAAGGATAGAGAGCAAAGAGACATCTACATGGAACTGGGCCAGCGGATCATTCTGCCCAGTGTGCAGTTCAATGGGGCCAGTCTGGGCGATGCCTTGGAATTCATGCGCACCAAAAGTCGCGAGCATGACAATTTGAACACCGACCCGGGAAGCAAAGGCATTCCCTTGAGAGAACAAACCGGATCCAGCCCCAATACGGCGAAGATCACGCTTGATCTAAAAGATGTGCCCTACATTGAAGCCCTGCGCTACATCACGGAACTCGCTGGTATGAAGTACAAGATTGAGCCAAATGGCATTGTTGTGGTGCCATTGCAGGATGTGGGGACGGAGCAATACGTGCGACGCTTTTCACTTCCACTGAGAGCATATTTGAGGATGCGGGACAGGGATTCGCAGACCGAAAACGCTTCTCTTCCCCAGGGCAGGGTGCCGATGATGGACGAGTTGAAAGCCCAGGGGATTCCCTTTCCAGAAGGGGCGACCGCAGCTTATGATGCGCGCAGCCAGGCGGTGCTGGTTCGCAACACGCAGCCGAATATTGATCAGGTGGAGGCTTTCATTGAAGGACTTCTGGCCGAAGACAAGGATCCCGATGCAGCGATGGTGGAAGAGGAGACCATGAACGACGTGGACGCCTATGGCGGAGGGCCGGATGCTTCCCGATACTACTCGGAGAAAATAAGCCGCATCATTCTTCCCCGGGTCCAGTTTGAAGGTGCTTCCTTGGAGGAGGCACTGGAATTTCTCAGGATCAAAAGCCGTGACTTTGACACCTTAGAACGTGATCCCACTCGCAAGGGTATGAATATCATCCTGAAGGCAGGATCAGCGCCTTCCACTGCCCGGATCTCCCTGGACCTAAAAGATGTACCCTTGGAAGAAGCCCTGCGGTATGTCACGGAGCTTGCCGGGATGAAGTACAAACTTGAGCCATATGCGGTGATGGTCGTGCCGCTGTCGGATCTGGGGGCAGAGATGTACACGCGCACTTTCAAGGTTCCGAGTAATTTCATGAGTCTTGCCATGGAGTCCGCGGACGACACGGCGCCGTCTGCGAAGGACCCTTTTCACAAAGAAGGCGGACCAGCGCTCAAACTCAAAGCCACCTCCGTGGACATCCTGAAATCCCAGGGGATTCAGTACCCAGAGGGTGCATCAGCAGTGTTTGTCGCAGGCACCAGCCAGCTCATTATCAGGAACACTGAGGCGAACCTGCATCAGGTGGAGGCATTTGTGGAAAAGCTCACCAAGCTTTCTGAGGAACGACGGCGTGCACGTCTGAAAAAGTCGGGGAAAGCTGGTTTGATGCCCATGGTGTTGCAACTGCCCGTAGCCGGACAGGTGCTCAATTTCGAAGGGCACCAGAAGGCGACGACCTTGCAGATTCACTATGTGTCATGGGACTGGCAGATGGCCCGCACCAGCGTGCTTCTTCTTGTTGGGGCCTTCCTCTTCTATTTCATCGGACGACTCCGTCCGTGGATGGGCACCCTCTTGGTTGTGGTGCTGCTGACCTTTGCTCCCCAGGCTCTGTTTCCTACGTGGCTGCCCTCCTGCAATGCCTTGCTGGGCGGATGGTTGCTGGCTTTCGTCTTGTATTTGCTATGGAGATTTTTGTTATGGTGCACTCCTGCTCCCGAACCGCGCATGACTCCAGTCCACGGAAAGGAGGCGGCAGTATGAGAACTCCTGCTTCAAAATTTGCCTTGCTGGCATTGTCGGTTGCCACGCTGACCCAAGCCCTGGTGCAGCCTGCCAAGGGGCAAAAGCCTGTGTATCCCCCCGATCCGGCCACGCACACGGCCATTGTACCGTTTGATGCCGCCGCCCGTTGAAGGATCAGAAGGCAGACCGCTATTATCTGGACTACGCAGATTTCCAAAAGCTGTGGGATCTGGCTAAAGAGGCTCGCAAACCCGCCAAGCCCAAGGAGGGGGAGGTCATTCTGGATACAGGAGTCAACCTTGCCTTGCATGAGGTGGAGGTTCGTGAACTGGAGATGGTGGTCACCAGCCGGCTCCAGGTGGCGACCCGTGGTGACTGGCAACTGGTGCCTCTGATGGCGGGCAAGGCCTCGTCTGGGCAAGCTGCCTGGAACCTGGACGGCAAACCCGCGTTGCTCAAAGACGGCGGGGTGTTGGTGGAGAAGCCTGGCATGCACGATCTGACGAGCCAGGTGAACCAGTCGCTGCCGCAAGGATGGCGAGAAACGGCCATCACTTTGCCCACGGCGATCGTCTCTGTCCTGCGAGTGTCCGTTCCCATCTCGGACGGGATGCCACAGATCA